>JASJBK010000262.1 GCA_030066555.1 Halieaceae bacterium | reverse complement strand
GAGCTGGACGTATTTGTAGCCGAGTACAGCCGCTCGGGTTTTACCGGCGGGCTCAACTGGTACCGCTCGATGGATATCAGGTGGCAGCAGCGCCGGCCCTATGAGGGCGTGACCAGCGATGTGTCGGCCTGGTTTGTCGGCAGCGAGCGCGATGTGGACCTGGAAGGTTTCCACGGCGAGGACCCGATCGGCCTGATGCGCGCCATTTTCCCGCGCCTGGAGGACGTGCAGATGATCCCTGGCGCCGGTCACATGATGCCGCTGGAAGCCGCCGATGAACTCAATGTCATCCTGCTGGGCTATCTTCAGCGTATAATGGGGAATTCAGTCAGTTAGATGTGATTCATGGAACCGGTCGATACACCGATTTTCAGCCACCAGGAGTCCGCCCGTATCGGCGTGCTGGTGACCAACCTGGGTACCCCCGCGGCCCCGACGGCGGCGGCGTTGAAACCCTATCTCAAGCAGTTCCTGTCCGACCGCCGGGTCGTGGACCTGCCGCGCCTGCTGTGGTGGCCGATTCTCAACCTGATCATCCTCAACATCCGCCCGAAGAAGTCGGCCGAGGCCTATTCCGAGGTGTGGTCAGACGAGGGCTCGCCCCTGTTCGTGCACACCCGGCGCCAGACTGACCTGATCCGCGAGCAGCTCGAGGCGCGCCTGGGCGACCAGGTGGTGGTGGACTTCGGCTTCCGCTACGGCAACCCGTCGATCCCTGACGGGATTGAATCCCTGAAGCGCCAGGGCGCCCGCAAGATCGTGGTGCTGCCGCTGTACCCTCAGTACTCGGCGACCACCGTGGCCTCCACCTTCGACGCGGTGGCCGAGGATTTCCAGAAGCGCCGCTGGCTGCCGGACTTCCGCTTCATCTCCCACTACCACGACCACCCGGGCTACATCGAGGCGCTGGCAGCCTCGGTGCGCCGCCACTGGGCCGAGCACGGCCGTGCCGACAAGCTGCTGATGTCATTCCACGGCATCCCCAAGCGCTACTTTGACAACGGCGACCCGTATTTCTGCGAGTGCCACAAGACCACCCGGCTGCTGGCCGAGGCCCTGTCACTCAATGAAAACGAGTACCAGATGGTGTTCCAGTCGCGCTTCGGACGCGAGGAGTGGCTGCAACCCTACACTGACGAAACCCTGGAGACCCTGGCAGACGAGGGCGTGAAGTCGGTGCAGGTCATCTGTCCGGGCTTCTCTGCCGACTGCCTGGAGACTCTCGAGGAGATCGCCCTGCAGTACAAGGAAGTGTTCCTGGAGGCCGGCGGTGACCGTTTCGACTACATCCCGGCGCTCAACGAGGACGACGCCCACATCGCCATGCTGTCATCCCTGGTGGAGGACAACATGGCCGGCTGGCTGCAAGCTGCCCCGCCCGTGCAGGAAGTGCCGGAGACCAGCGAGGCCCGCGAGCGGTCGAATATTCACCCCATCGCCAGCTGAGTTCACCCGTAAACCCGCCGTGACACAGGCCGCGTTCCCGGCGTGTGACATTAATGCTATGCTATTTGAACATACTGCAGGTTCAAATTAATGCGGCAACTGACCGGACTGGATGCATCATTCCTCTACCTCGAGACGCCCAATGCGCCAATGCATATCTCGGGGCTGGCCATCTACGATCCTTCTACCGCGCCCGATGGCGCCGTTCGCTTCAAGCAGATCATCGACAACACCACCCGGCGCATAAAGCGCCTGCCGACCATGTCCCAGCGGCTGGTCACGGTACCGCTGGGGCTGGACCATCCCTACTGGATGGCCGACGGCACCTTTGACCCGGAATTCCATATCCGCCACCTGGCCCTGCCCAAGCCTGGCGACTGGCGCCAGCTCTGTATCCTGGTCTCGCGCATCCACGCGCGGCCGCTGGATCGCAAGCGGCCACTGTGGGAGCTGTACGTGATCGAGGGGCTCGACAATATCGAGCACCTGCCCAAGGGCAGCTTTGCGATTTTCACCAAGATGCACCATGCGGCGGTAGACGGCGCCTCCGGCACCGAGATTACCGCGGCGATGCACGACCTTGCGCCGGACGCCCACCTCGATGCCGAGCCCTATGCCGTGCCTGTCGAGAATGAGCCCACCAACGCCGAGCTGTTGATCCGGGCGCAGGTGAATGCGGTCAAGCAGCCGTTCCGTTTCGTCTCGGTGGCCCGCAATACGGTGCCCGGTTTTGCGCAGGCCTATGCCCGCCTGCGCAAGGGCGAGCTGCACCGGGTGGCGAGCATTCCCCGTACCCGTTTCAACGGCAAGGTGTCGCCGCACCGGGTATTCAACGCGGTGCACTTCCCGCTGGACGAGATCAAGGGGATCAAGAACGCAGTACCCGGCGCCACGGTCAACGACGTGGCCATCACCATCGTCGGGGGCGCCCTGCGCAAGTACCTGCTCGATAAGGACGAGTTGCCCCCGGAGAGCCTGGCGGCCATGGCGCCCATCAATACCCGCGACACCAGGGAAAAGGGCACCGGCGGCAATGTCGTTTCAGCGATGACCGTGCAGGTGCGCAGCGACATCGAGGACCCGGTGGATCGCCTCAAGGCCGTGCATGCCGGCACTGCTGAGGCCAAGGAACTGTCCAACGCGGTCGGTGCCAAGACCATGACCGACTACACCCAGTTCATCCCCAGCACCCTGACCGCTCAGGCAGCGCGGCTGGCGAGCCGCTGGGGGCTGCTGAACCGCCTGTCGCCGGTCTACAACTGCGTGATTACCAACGTGCCCGGCCCGCAGATTCCGCTGTACAACACCGGCGCGCGTCTGGTCGCCAATTACGGCACCGGCCCGATCCTCGACGGGATGGGCCTGTTCCACGCCATCACCAGCTACTGTGGCGACTTTGCGATTTCCGCCACCAGCTGCCGGCAGATCATGCCGGACCCGGATTTCTACCGACAGTGCCTGCTCGACAGCTTCAAGGAGCTCAAGCAGGCAACCGATAACATTATTGCCCGCGCCGAAAAGAATGCGCGGGCCGCCAAACAGTCCAGCAAGAAGGCCAAAGCCGGGGCGAAGACCCGGGCCAAGGCAAAATCGAGCGCCGGAACAACAAGCAGGGCCAGCAGTGCCACCCGGCGAAAATCCACTGCCCGCACAGCGACAGCGCAGAGAAAAAGCGCTTAACCAGTAAGGCGGGCACCATAGGCAAGAACAATAACAATAAGGCCAAAGGAGTTGCTGAATGAACGTGCACGCAGACACTCATATGATCCCGCCGCCGCATATCGGCCTCGCGGTGACAGAGGCCCACCGGGCCCTGGCTGAGTTTGCCAGCCTGCTCTACACCCGCCGCTTCCTGGACCGCATGCCGCGGGGTGACGGACACGGCGTGGTGGTGTTGCCGGGGTTCCTCGGGGACGACGGCTATAACGCGCCCCTGCGCAAGTACCTGGTAAAACTCGGCTACCACGGCGTGGGCTGGGCCCAGGGTCGTAACCTGGGGCCGCGCGGTGACCTGCTGGAGCGGGCACTGGATTACATCGATGACCTGGCCTCTGAAAGCGGCGGCAAGGTCACGCTCATCGGCCACAGCCTGGGTGGTATCTATGCTCGCGAGCTGGCCAAGGAGTTACCGGACAAGATTCGCCAGGTGATCTCTCTCGGCAGCCCCTTCGGGGAAGGCCGGGATACCGGCAGTTATCCGCGGCGGCTGTTTTCAGCGCTGAACCCGGATGAAGACATCACCATAGCCCAGCACACGCTCACCGAGCCGCCGCCGGTACCCACCACGGCGGTCTATTCGAAAGGTGACGGGGTGACAAACTGGCAGACCTGCATACAGGAAGGCCGCCATCCGTTGGTGCAGAACATCCAGGTGTGGGGCAGTCATTGTGGGCTGACGATCAACCCGATGGTGTGGTTCCTGCTGGCGGAACGACTTTCCCAGTCCGATGAAGAGTGGCGGCCGTTCCGCAGCAGTACCTGGCGGCGCCTGTTCTACCCGAAGATCGGTTAGGCGCCGTAGGCGTAGTCTTCAACCAGCCACTTGGTGGCAGTCTCGCCGTCTGAGTACTGCGTGTAACGACGAATCTGCTCGTACAGAGCCTGGTTGGGGTTGGTAATCTTTTCCAGGAAGCTGCCGAAATCCGCACCTAGCTCGCTGAACGTAAAGGTGGAATGTTCGAACATGAACACTTTTCCTGCGTCGTTCCCCTCGGTGGGCATCAGCAGGTAGTTACTGGACTCCGGAATCTCACCGAATACCAGGGTAGAACCCAGCCAGTCCGGCAGGGTGCCGTGTGAATCTTCATCGTGCAGCATGCGAACCCAGCCCATGAACTCCTGCTTGAGCTGGTCCCACTTACGCGGGCGGGCCAGGTAGAAAGCCGAAGAGCTGGAGTTGGTGTCGCAGTACAGGCGCAGGCTCGGGAATTCGGTGTAAAACGCCACCAGTTGAGCCATGTGGCCGCCCTGTTCCTCGAGGACCCCCTGGTCGTCACCGGTCAGCGACAGGCCAACCTGGTGCTCGATCTGTGCAGTGAACTTCTCCGCACCCACCTCGGTGGTGGCAGCGGCATAACAGACGAAGCGCTGGTTCTCACGGGCGAGGAAGTCTTCGAGTTTCTTGAGGTCCATATGGTGTTCGCTCCAATTAGGGGTACGCCTATTATGCCTCCAGCCTGCGCAAAATGGGTGCGACAAAATCCCAAGCTGTGACCTGCGACACACTCGGGAGCTACCCCTTCTGGGGCAATTTTTTCCTTAAGAGACAGTAACTTGCGCTGCTACAGCGCCTGCGGTCTGTCATTCACTGGGCAACTCACCGCCACTCACTCGGTAACGCCTCGCCACCCATGCGGAAACGGCCCGTCATTACCACGGCATCACTCCCGTCATTCCCGAAATAACCCCCCGTCATTCCCGAAATAACCACCCCGTCATTCCCGAAATAACCACCCGTCATTCCCGCGACAAACCCCGTCATTCCCGCGCAGGCGGGAATCCAGTTTTATGTACCTGTTGTTCAGCAGTGGTGACCCTGGATCCCCCTACGCGGGCCGCCGCCTTCGCGGGGATGACAGTTACTACTGCCTACATCCGGTTGAAATTGCCGAGTGCCTGGCTATGGAAAGCGAGATGGTCGCCGAGGAAGCTGGCGATAAAGTAGTAGCTGTGGTCGTAGCCCTCCTGGTAGCGAATAGTGGCCGGGAAGTCGGACTCGCTGCAGGCCTCTTCCAGCAGTTTGGTCTGTAACTGCTCCTCGAGGAAGTCGTCGTCGGTGCCCTGGTCCACCAGCGTGGGCAGGTGGCTGGCCCCGGCGCGAATCAGCGCACAGGTGTCGTGCGCCTCCCAGGCGCTGCGGTCGTCGCCCAGGTAGTTGTTGAAGGCCTTCTCGCCCCAGGGGACGGTACTCGGTGAAACAATCGGGGAAAAAGCCGAGACCGAGCGGAACATGCCAGGATTTTTCAGCGCGATGGTCAGTGCGCCGTGGCCGCCCATGGAGTGGCCGAAGATCGAGACATTGTCGAAGTCGAAATTGAAACCCTGCTGCATCAGTGCCGGCAGCTCTGACACCACGTAGTCGTACATGTGGTAGTTGGCCGACCAGGGTGCCTGGGTGGCGTTGATATAAAAGCCTGCGCCCTTGCCGAAATCGTAGGCCTCCTCCGGGTCGTCGGGCACATGGTCGCCGCGGGGGCTGGTGTCCGGGGCGACAACGGCGATGCCGTACTCGGAGGCGTAGCGCTGGGCTCCGGCCTTGATCACGAAGTTCTCGTCGGTGCAGGTCAGGCCCGACAGCCAGTACAGCACCGGCACCTTGCGGTCTTCGGCCTGGGGCGGCACGAACACCGAGAAGTTCATGTCGCAGTCCAGCACCTCCGAGCGATGGGAGAAACGCTGCTGGTGTCCCCAGAAGCACTTCACATCGGAGACTTTTTCCATCATTACGCGAGGTTCCCCCAGAAGCATTTCACATCAGCGACTTTTTCCATCAATACACCACCACGCTGCGGATGCTTTCCCCGGCGTGCATCAGGTCGAATGCGCTGTTGATGTCATCCAGCGGCATGGTGTGGGTAATCAGGTCGTCGATGTTGATCTTGCCTTCCATATACCAGTCGACGATGGTGGGCACGTCGGTGCGGCCGCGGGCGCCGCCGAAAGCGATGCCGTGCCAGCTGCGGCCGGTGACCAGCTGGAAGGGGCGGGTGGCGATTTCCTGGCCGGCTCCGGCCACGCCGATGATGTAGCTCTCACCCCAGCCCTTGTGGCAACACTCCAGGGCCTGGCGCATGACGTTGACGTTGCCGATGCATTCGAAGCTGTAGTCGGCGCCGCC
>JASJBK010000261.1 GCA_030066555.1 Halieaceae bacterium | reverse complement strand
TCCAGCTTGCCGAAGATGAAGGGCTTGAACAGCTCCAGGGCCATCTTCTTCGGCAGCCCACACTGGTGCAGCTTCAGGGTGGGGCCTACCACGATCACGGAACGACCGGAGTAGTCCACGCGCTTGCCCAGCAGGTTCTGGCGGAAACGACCCTGCTTGCCCTTGATCATATCGGCCAGGGACTTCAGCGGACGCTTGTTGGAGCCGGTGATGGCACGACCGCGGCGGCCGTTGTCCAGCAGCGCGTCGACAGCTTCCTGCAGCATACGCTTCTCGTTGCGCACGATGATGTCCGGCGCATTGAGGTCCAGCAGGCGCTTGAGGCGGTTGTTACGGTTGATCACCCGGCGGTACAGGTCGTTCAGGTCGGAGGTCGCGAAACGACCGCCATCCAGCGGCACCAGCGGGCGCAGGTCCGGCGGCAGCACCGGCAGGGCGTTGAGGATCATCCACTCCGGCTTGTTGCCGGAGGTGGCGAAGGCTTCCATCAGCTTCAGGCGCTTCGAAAGCTTCTTGATCTTGGTCTCGGAGTTGGTAGCCGGGATCTCTTCGCGCAGGGTGGCAACGATCTCGTCGATGTCCAGCTGGCTCATCAGGTCCTGGACTGCTTCCGCGCCCATCTTGGCGGTAAACTCGTCACCGAACTCTTCCATTGCCTCGTAGTACTGCTCGTCGGTCAGCAACTGGCCATGCTCCAGGGTGGTCATACCGGGATCGGTGACCACGTAGGATTCGAAGTACAGCACGCGCTCGATATCGCGCAGGGTCATGTCCAGCAGCAGGCCGATGCGCGAGGGCAGCGACTTCAGGAACCAGATGTGCGCGACGGGGCTTGCCAGCTCGATGTGGCCCATGCGCTCACGGCGTACCTTGGCGAGTGCGACTTCAACGCCACACTTTTCACAGATGACACCGCGGTGCTTGAGGCGCTTGTACTTGCCGCACAGGCACTCGTAGTCCTTCACCGGGCCAAAGATCTTGGCGCAGAACAGGCCGTCCCGCTCCGGCTTGAAGGTCCGGTAGTTGATGGTCTCCGGCTTTTTGACTTCACCGAAAGACCAGGAGCGGATCATTTCGGGCGACGCCAGGCCGATGCGGATGGCGTCGAACTCTTCCGATTGTCCCTGGGACTTCAACAGATTCAATAAGTCTTTCAAGGTAATTCCTCCAGTGGGAAATGCGTTATCCGTTCAATGGGTTCCGGTCAGGCCTATTCGTGTTCCAGCTCGATATCGATACCGAGCGAGCGAATTTCCTTGACCAGCACGTTGAAGGACTCGGGCATTCCCGGCTCCATGCGATGATCACCATCAACAATATTCTTGTACATCTTGGTGCGGCCGGCGACGTCGTCGGACTTGACCGTCAACATCTCCTGCAGCGTGTAAGCCGCACCGTAGGCCTCCAGGGCCCAGACTTCCATCTCCCCGAAGCGCTGGCCACCGAACTGGGCCTTACCACCCAGCGGTTGCTGCGTCACGAGGCTGTAAGAGCCCGTGGAACGTGCATGCATCTTGTCATCCACCAGGTGGTTGAGCTTGAGCATGTACATGTAACCGACCGTAACCGGGCGGTCGAAGGCATCACCCGTGCGACCATCGTACAGGGTGAACTGGCCGCTGTCGGGCATATCCGCCAGCTTCAGGAGCTCCTTGATGGACGCTTCCTGGGCACCGTCGAATACCGGCGTGGCCATGGGTACACCGCCGCGCAGGTTCTCGGCCAGGTGCAGAATCTCCTCGTCGCTGAGCGACTTGAGATCCTCGACACGGCCGGCGCCGTTGTTGTAGACGGCCTCGAGGAACTTGCGCACCTCGGCGATCTTGCGCTGCTCGCGGATCATGCCGTCCAGCTTCTCGCCCAGGCCCTTGGCAGCCATGCCCAGGTGGGTTTCGAGAATCTGGCCGACGTTCATGCGCGAGGGTACACCCAGCGGGTTGAGCACGATATCGACCGGCTCACCCTTGTCGTCGTAGGGCATGTCTTCCACCGGCATGATCACGGAGATCACACCCTTGTTACCGTGGCGGCCCGCCATCTTGTCACCCGGCTGGATGCGACGCTTGACCGCCAGGTAGACCTTGACGATCTTCAGTACGCCCGGCGCCAGGTCGTCGCCAGACTGCAGCTTGCGCTTCTTGTCTTCGAAGCGCTCGTCAAGCAGCTTGCGCTGCTCCTTGAGCTGGGTCTGCGCAGCCGCCAGGCTCTCGTTGAGCTCGGCGTTGGCCATCTTCAGCTTGAACCACTGCTCGCGGTCCAGCTCTTCCAGCACCTTGGCGGTCAGGGTGGAACCCTTGGCCAGGCCACCGCCGGAGGCGGTCTTCTTGCCTTTCAGCAGGTTGCCCAGGCGGGAGTACATGGCTTCTTCGAAGATCCGGTACTCCTCGTTCAGGTCCTTGCGGTACTCGTCCAGCTGGTGGCGCTCGATCTGCAGGGCGCGGGCGTCCTTCTCGAGGCCGTCGCGGGTAAATACCTGCACATCGATCACCGTGCCCTTGGTAGAACTCGGCACGCGCTGGGAGGTGTCCTTCACGTCGGACGCCTTTTCACCGAAGATCGCACGCAGCAGCTTCTCTTCCGGGGTCAGCTGGGTTTCGCCCTTGGGCGTGACCTTGCCTACCAGAATATCGCCCGCGTCAACCTCGGCACCGATGTAGACGATGCCGGACTCATCCAGCTTGCTCAGGGCGCTTTCACCGACGTTGGGTATATCGGCGGTGATTTCTTCCGGCCCCAGCTTGGTGTCGCGCGCAATACAGGTGAGCTCCTGGATGTGGATCGTGGTGAAGCGATCTTCCTTCACGACCCGCTCGGATACGAGGATGGAGTCCTCGAAGTTGTAGCCGTTCCAGGGCATGAACGCGATGCGCATGTTCTGACCCAGGGCCAGCTCGCCCATGTCGATAGACGGGCCGTCGGCCAGCACGTCACCGCGGGCTACCACGTCGCCTTCTTTAACGATCGGGCGCTGGTTGATGCAGGTGTTCTGGTTGGAACGGGTGTACTTGATCAGGTTGTAGATATCGACCGGGGCCTCGTCCTTGCCCACGTCAGCATCGTTGACGCGCACCACGATGCGGCTGGCGTCGACGCTGTCGATCACGCCGCCGCGACGCGCCACCACACAGACACCGGAATCACGCGCCACGTGACGCTCCATGCCGGTACCCACCAGGGGCTTGTCGGCGCGCAGGGTCGGTACCGCCTGGCGCTGCATGTTGGAGCCCATCAGGGCGCGGTTCGCGTCGTCGTGCTCGAGGAACGGAATCAGCGAGGCGGCCACAGACACGACCTGGCGCGGTGACACGTCCATGTAGTCGACGTCTTCCGGCGGCTTGACCGTGAATTCGTTCAGGTGACGAACAGCGACCAGGTCTTCGACAAACTGCTTCTTGCTGTCGAGCTCGGCAGAAGCCTGCGCGATCACGTACTGGCCTTCGTTGATGGCCGACAGGTACTCGATATCGTCGGTCACCTTGCCGTCTACCACCTTGCGGTAGGGGCTTTCCAGGAAGCCGTACTCGTTGGTGCGGGCATAGACCGCCAGCGAGTTGATCAGGCCGATGTTCGGACCTTCCGGCGTCTCGATCGGGCAAACGCGGCCGTAGTGGGTCGGGTGCACGTCGCGCACCTCAAAGCCGGCGCGCTCGCGGGTCAGGCCACCCGGGCCAAGCGCGGAAACACGGCGCTTGTGGGTGACTTCCGACAGCGGGTTGTTCTGGTCCATGAACTGGGACAGCTGGCTGGAACCGAAGAACTCCTTGACCGCAGCCGCCACTGGCTTGGCGTTGATCAGATCCTGCGGCATCAGGCCTTCGCTCTCGGCCATGGACAGGCGCTCCTTCACGGCACGCTCAACGCGTACCAGGCCCACGCGGAACTGGTTTTCGGCCATCTCGCCAACACTGCGGATACGGCGATTACCCAGGTGGTCAATATCGTCGACCATGCCCTGGCCGTTACGGATATTCACCAGGGTCTTGAGCACCTCGACGATGTCCTCGCGATCCAGGATGCCGCTGCCGGTGGACTCTTCACGGCCCAGGCGGCGGTTGAACTTCATACGACCTACCGCTGACAGGTCGTAGCGGTCGGCAGAGAAGAACAGGTTCTGGAACAGGTTCTCTGCAGACTCCTTGGTCGGCGGCTCACCGGGGCGCATCATGCGGTAGATCTCTACCAGCGCTTCCAGCTCGTTGGTGGTGGTGTCGATACGCAGGGTGTCGGAGATGAACGGGCCGTGGTCGAGGTCGTTGGTGTACAGCGTCTCGATTTCGCGAACACCCGCCTCGGACAGCTGGGTCAGCACCTCTTCGGTAAGCTCGGCGTTACAGGCTGCCAGGACTTCACCAGTCTCCTTGCTGACCACGTCCTTAGCCAGGGCGCGGCCCAGCACGTACTCGGTGGGCACTTCCAGTTCGGTAATGCTGGCGTCTTCGAGCTGCTTGATGTGGCGCGCAGTGATGCGGCGGCCCTGCTCGACCACGAGCTTGCGGCCCGCCTTGATATCAAAGGCGGCCACCTCCCCGCGCAGGCGCTCGGGGATCAGGGTCATGGTGTAGTTGCCCTCGCCGTCGGTCTGGAAAGTGTTCACGTCATAGAACATCTCCAGGATTTCCTCGGCGCTGTAGCCAAGGGCGCGCAGCAGGATGCTGGCAGGCAGCTTGCGACGACGGTCGATACGCACGTAGACCATGTCCTTCGGGTCGAACTCGAAGTCCAGCCAGGAGCCACGGTAGGGGATAACACGCGCGGAGTAGAGCAGCTTGCCCGAGGAGTGGGTCTTGCCGCGGTCGTGATCGAAGAATACACCGGGGGAACGGTGCAGCTGGGAGACGATCACACGCTCAGTACCGTTGATGACGAAGGTACCGTTCTCGGTCATGAGGGGAATCTCCCCCATGTAGACTTCCTGCTCCTTGATGTCCTTGATGGTTTTATTCGCTGAATCCTTGTCGTAAATGATCAGCCGAACCTTGACGCGCAGGGGTACGGAGAAGGTCACGCCGCGCAGCTGGCACTCGTTGACGTCGAACACCGGGGCACCCAGGCTGTAGTCCACGTACTCCAGCGCAGCATTGCCGCTGTAGCTGACGATTGGGAAAACAGACTTGAAGGCCGCATGCAGGCCGTAATCACCACGATCCTCCAGGGCCACGCCGGCCTGGGTGAACTTGCGGTAGGAATCGAGCTGGATGGCAAGCAGGTAAGGCACGTCCATCACCATGGGCATAGTGCCGAAATCCTTGCGAATCCGTTTCTTCTCAGTGTACGAGTAGGTCATCTGTACTCCCCAACGTCATGCCCCATTGCGGGGCGAAAAACTCATAATCATGAAGCGGCAAAAGGCCGGCAGGGACTCTCCCCTGCCAGCCTTCTGGCAACTTCAGCAGTGAATGCTGAACAAGCGAGCTTACTTAAGCTCTGCGCTTGCGCCAGCTTCTTCCAGCTGCTTGAGGATGTCCTCTGCTTCGTCCTTGGCAATGCCTTCCTTAACTGCAGAAGGTGCACCGTCAACCAGGCCCTTGGCTTCTTTCAGGCCCAGGCCGGTTACCGCACGAACGACCTTGATGACGTTGACTTTCTTGTCGCCGGCACCGGTCAGCATGACATCAAACTCGGTCTTCTCTTCAGCAGCACCACCTGCGTCGCCGCCAGCGGCAGCAACCGGGGCAGCAGCAACAGCTGCAGCTGCAGATACACCGAACTTCTCTTCCATCGCTTCGATGAGCTCAACGATGTCCATCACGCTCATCTCAGCAATTGCATTCAAAATATCGTCTTTGGACAGAGCCATGACTCAATATCTCCTTTAGCTGATTAACAAGCTGCTTACGCAGCTTCCTCTTGTTTCTGATCGCGAACTGCTGCAACAGTACGCACCAGCTTCCCAGGTACTTCGTTCATCGTGCGTACCAGCTTCGTTACCGGCGCTTGCATGACACTCATCAACATCGAGAGTGCCTGGTCGCGAGTCGGCAGCTTGGCCAATACGTCGAGTTGTTCCGCACCCAGTAACTGGCCACTGACCGCCAGTGCCTTGACTTCAAACTCTTCGTTGTCCTTAGCGAACTCCTTGAAGAGTCGTGCCGCTGCGCCCGGGTCCTCCATAGAGAAACCGAACAGGGACGGGCCGGAGAGCGTTTCGGAAACACACTCGTACTCAGTCCCTTCGAAAGCGCGCTTGGCCAGGGTGTTCCGCACGACGCGGAGCGTAATCTGGTTGTCGCGAGCTTCCTTGCGCAGTGCCGTCATATCGTCCACGGTGACGCCGCGTGAATCGGCGATCACCAGGGACAG
>JASJBK010000260.1 GCA_030066555.1 Halieaceae bacterium | reverse complement strand
GCGTGCCATCGCCATCAAATTCGATACCGCCACCTTCACCCACCAGGCCGGTGGCGATTCTGGGAATGGCCAGATGCGCCGCGACACCGGCTGCCACTTCGCTGTCCTGCTGCCGGGGCACCTGCTTTTCGCCCCAGCCGTTGAAGTTGAAATCCACAGCGGCAAGGCCACCAGAATCGTCGACCACAAAGACGGGTCCGGTATCGCGCATCCACATGTCATTGGTCGGTATAGCCACGGGCGTGACCGCAGCGCCGCAGAGCTCGCGAACTCGCGCCGCGTCTTCGGCGCGGCTCGCCATCATGACTGGTTCGAACCGGCTGATCGCACGCGCGAGGCGGGCAAGGTGCTCCTGCACGTTGGCAAAATAGTCGGCGTCCTCGTAAATGCTGAGGTCGTGCGGCCAGGCCATCCAGGTCGCAGCGTGAGGGCTTTCTTCTGCGGGTGCCTTCCATCTGGTGGGCCAGGCGTCGCCCGGTAGTGATCGCAGTGCGGCTGCGGCGAGCAGGGATTGCACCAGAGTACGTCGCTGTATCATGTTCCTTTGCCTGCCAGCGGGAATGCGCTCTTTAACATACACGGATCGAGACAGATCAACGAGCCGACTGCGGACGGAAGGCGGATGACACATTTGTCCGGATGGCGGCAGCTTGCTGGAAACGGTGCTCTATACTTCTGCATCATAATCTTGCCAGCCTGCCTCCGGAGCCATTTATGAGACTTTTCACACTGATCCTGGGCCTTGCCACACTTGTCACTGCGGTATCCAGCCATTCCAGCCCATTTACTGCCGCGGACCTGGTGCGCCTCGATCGTGTTGGGGCACCGGTGCTTTCGCCGGCAGGGGAGCAGGTGGTGTTTACCCTGCGGAAAACCGACATTGAAGCTAACAAGGGGCGCGTGGACCTGTGGCTTGCCAGCGTGGCCGACGGTACCCCGAGCCGCCTCACATCCCACGAGGCCAACGACAGCCAACCGGCCTGGTCCGCCAATGGTGAGCACGTTTACTTTCTGTCGGCGCGGGGTGGCACCAGCCAGCTTTGGCGCATCGCGGTAGACGGCGGTGAGGCGGTTGCCGTCAGTGACGTACCGCTGGACATCGCCAGCTACCGCCTGCTTCCCGACAGCAGTGGGGCGGTGGTGTCACTGAACGTATACCTGGATTGCGAGACGCTCACTTGCACTGCGGAGCGCGACGCCGAGAACGCGGAGAGCAAGACCTCCGGCGTGGCCTACGACCAACTGTTCATGCGGCACTGGGATCACTGGCTGGACGAAAAACGCTCGCAACTTTTCCTATTGCGTTTTGACCAGCCGGGAGAAGCAACTTTGCTCACCGGCGCGGTAGATGCAGACATACCCTCCCGGATCTGGGGCGGTTCGGAGGAGTACACCATCTCCGGCGATGGCAAGACCCTGTACTTCGCTGCGCGGCTACGCGATGCGCTGGAACCGCGCTCCACCAATTTCGATATTTACGCCACACGCCTGGACGGCCGCGGCAAGCCAAAGAACCTGACTGCGGATAACGAGGCCTGGGATACCCATCCCGTGCTCAGCCCGGATGGACGCACCCTGGCCTGGCTGGCTATGTCGCGACCCGGGTTTGAAGCCGACCAGTTCCAGCTGGTGCTGCGCGACCTCGAAAGCGGCGAGCAACGCACTCTCAGCAGTGACTGGGACTACTCGCCCTCGGGCTTCGAATTCTCGCCGGACGGGCGCTTCATCTATCTCAATGCCCAGGACACCGGCCACAAGACGCTGTGGCGGGTCCCTGCGGCCGGCGGCAAGTTCGAACGGCTGGCTGGGGACGGCACCATCGTGTCCTTCCAGGTCGGTGAGCGAGAACTGGTATTCGCCCGCAGCCACCTGAAGTCACCCGCAGAACTGTTTCGGGCTGCGCTGGACGGCAGCGACCAGGTGCAACTCACCAACTTCAGCGGGCCCCAACTGGCCGAGCGCGAGCTGGGTGACTTCGAGCAGTTTTCGTTTGCCGGGGCGGGCGGCGATACCGTGCACGGCTTTATGGTCAAGCCCGTAAACTTCAAGCGCGGCCGTCGCTACCCGGTCGCGTTTCTCATCCACGGCGGCCCCCAGGGTAGCTTCGCCAATAATTTCCATTACCGCTGGAATCCCCAGACCTATGCCGGCGCAGGCTTTGCCACTGTCATGATCGATTTTCACGGCTCCACCGGCTATGGACAGGAATTCACTGACAGCATTTCCGGCGACTGGGGTGGCAAGCCGCTGGAGGACCTGCAACTCGGGCTGGCCGCCGCACTGGAGAAGTACGCTTTTCTGGACGGCAAGCGTGTTTGCGCTCTCGGCGCGTCCTACGGCGGCTTCATGATCAACTGGATTGCCGGCAACTGGCCGGACCGGTTTCGCTGCCTGGTCAACCACGACGGGGTGTTCGACAACCGCATGATGTACTACGCCACGGAGGAGCTTTGGTTCCCGGAATGGGAGCATGGTGGCCCGCAGTTCCTGCGCCAGGAGGCCTACGAAAGGCACAACCCGGTCAACTATGTGGAGAACTGGCAGACACCGATGCTGGTGATCCACGGCGAGCTGGACTATCGGATTCCCGTGACCCACGGCATTGCGGCGTTCACCGCGCTGCAGCGGCGCGGCATTCCCAGCCGCTTCCTTTACTTCCCCGACGAAAACCACTGGGTGCTGCAACCTGCCAACTCGGAGTTGTGGCATCAGGAAGTCAACGACTGGTTGAAGCGCTGGTTGGATTGAGGCCCGGAGCGCGCGCACTCCCGTCATAGGCCGGCTCTCAGCCTCCGGTCACAACGCGAACCAGCCCATCAATCACCTGGGCGGCAGTAGTGGGCTCAGCCTGTTCCGTCAGGTCGTTGAGATACCTGGCTAGTCCCAACAGTGCCCCGGCCGACAGCAGATTACGTATCGAGGCGACGAGGCAAAGCCCGGTCTTGACCCACAGCAGGCTGAAGAATTCCTTTCGCGCATGGAGTAGCACAGAACCCAGTACCAGCAGCGGTACGACCAGGGCCGGTCCGACGAACAGCCAGCCCCAGTGCTGGCGTCCAAGCATCGCGTGCGCAAGGCTGAAAACCCAGAGATAAATGACTATGAAGGTGGCGAACACCGTCAGCTCGGAGCTGACGCGGTCAACCCCGTCCACGATCCTGTATAGCCCACTAATCTCAGTCGTATCCTGATCCGTCATGGTGGCTTCTCCACAGGGTCGCAGGTATCTCGTGACAGTTTAGCCGAGCCCGACATAACCCGGGGCTGGCCAGGGCTTTGCTCCGCGCCTGTTGCGCGGCCCCGCCTGAACCCTGGCTCACCCGATCAGGAACGGGGAACGCTGTTCAGCTCCGTCCAACTCCATGTGGACAAAAAGTCGTCCAAAATCATCCCGTTAGCGTACTTACCACCGAAATTGCGCCGGCGTGACTGTTTTGTTCACGCCAAAGGTGCACAAAAGTTGGACAACATTCATTACTGCGGTCATCAAGTATGTCTAAAAACTTCGTCTCCGCCTCTATCGTTGCTGCGGGTTTGGTGGTGTGGATGGGCTCTGGCGCCTTCACCCACGACACACAGGCTACGCCACTTCCAGACGCTACAGACGCCGAGTCTCTAAGGGATAGCGGCGCTGATGCAGCGCCGAGCCGGGTTCGCATTGCGGTCAATAACGCGGAACCTCGCACGCGCACGGTGGTGTTGCGGGGTCGCACCGAGGCCAAGCGCGCGGTCGAAGTCACCGCGGAAATCGCCGGCCAGGTGGTCTCGCGGCCGGTAGAGCGCGGCATGCAGGTGTCGAAAGGGCAGCTGCTGTGCGAGATCGCCGTCGATGATCGCGAGGTGGCCGTCGAGGAAGCCCGGGCGGGCTTCGAGCAGGCCCGCATCGAGCACGAGGGCAGCCTGAAGCTGGCCAAACAGGAGTTGTTGTCCGAGGTGGCCATTGCCACCTCCGAGGCTCGCCAGGAAGAAGCGCGGGCGCACCTGCACCGGCAGATGCTTAACCTGGAGCGAACCCGCATCACGGCACCGTTCGACGGTGTCGTAGAAAACCTGCACCTGAACGCCGGTGACTACGCCATGCCCGGGGCCTCGTGCGCAACGCTCATCGATCTCGACCCGATGCTGGTCGTCGCCCGTGTCACCGAGCAGGAAGTCGAGAACCTGCAGCCCGGCAGCATGGTGGCTGGTAGCACACGCATGGGCCGTGACATTGACGGACAGCTGTCCTTCATCGGCAAGCAGAACGACCCGGTGACCCGCACCTTTCCGGTTGAAATCACGGTCGCCAACAGCGACTACAGCCTGCGCTCGGGCCTGACCGTTACGCTATGGGCAGATCTGGACCAGGTTCCGGCCCACCGCATTGCGCCCTCCCTGCTGACTTTGGGAGATGCAGGGGATATGGGCGTTCGCACTCTGGATGACACGAACCGCGTGGTTTTCACGGCTGTTGAGATCGTCGAAGACGGTCCCGAGGGTCTGTGGGTGACCGGGCTGCCGGACACGGTCAACCTGATCACGGTCGGCCAGGAATATGTGACCGTCGGCGAGCTGGTTGAACCGGTCTATATGGATACGGCGAAGGGCCAGATCGCAGTCCGATGAGCCTGATCGAAACCGCCATCGGTCGTACCCGTACGACCCTGTCGCTGCTTGCCGTCCTGGTGTTGGCCGGGATCATGGCAAGAGGGGCGCTGCCTATTGCCAATGATCCGCATGTTGACCTGCCGCTGTTCTACGTCGGCGTGATGCATGAGGGCATTTCGCCGGAAGACGCCGAGCGCCTGCTGGTGCAGCCCATGGAGATTGAGCTGCGCAAGCTGGAGGGCATCGTCGAGCTCAGGTCCACAGCCTCTGAAGGCATGGCGTCTTTCTTCGTGGAGTTCGACGTATCGCAAGACCTCGACAAGGCACTTAGCGACGTGCGCGAGGCAGTTGACGCGGCGCGTGCCGAGATACCGGCGACCGCAGAGGAGCCCTTCGTGGAGGAGCTCACCGCAGACGACTTCCCCATGCTGCAGGTCAACTTTATCGGCGAGAACGCCAGCGAACGGGAAATCTACAACGCGGCCCTGAAGGTACGGGAACAGATCGAGACGGTGCCGGAGGTGCTCAGCGCCGACCTGCAGGGCCACCGCGAGGAACTGCTGGAAGTCATCATCGATCCCGATGCCCTCAACGCGTACCGCATATCAGCGGAAGAGCTGATCGTCATCCTGCAGCGCAACAACCGCCTGATCCCGGCAGGGACCATGGATCTGGACGACGGTCGCTTCGCGGTTAAGGTGCCCGCGGTGGTGGAGCGAGCCGACGACGTGCTGGCACTGCCCCTGCGCAGCTCACTGGACAGCGTGGTGACGCTGCAAGACGTGGCCACGGTGCGCAGGACGTTCAAGGACCGCTCCAGTTTCGCGCGCTACAACGGCCAGGAAACCATCTCGATCAGCGTTACCAAGCGTTCCGATGCCAATGTCATCGACTCGGTAGAAGAGGTCCTGGGCATTGTTGAGCAGGCCCGCGCCACGGTACCCAGTGGCATTCAGATGATCGTCTCGCAAAACCAGGCCGAGTTTGCCTCCGTGCAGGTGCGGGAGCTGGAGGGCAACATCCTTACCGCCCTGGCACTGGTGATGATCCTGGTGGTGGCCACTATGGGGTTCCGCAGCGGCCTGGTTGTCGGTCTGGGTATCCCGTTCTCACTACTGTTCTCGGTAACCGTCATTTACCTGCTGGGCTATACCTTCAACTTCATGGTCATGTTCGGGATGCTGCTGGGACTGGGCATGCTGATCGACGGCGGCATCGTGGTCACGGAATATGCCAACCGGATGATGGGCGAGGGCATGGACCACAAGCGCGCCTACGCGGAATCCGTCAAGCGCATGTTCTGGCCGGTGACGGCGTCTACAGCTACCACGCTGGCCGCCTTCCTGCCGATGTTGTTCTGGCCCGGCGTCTCGGGGCAGTTCATGGGTTACCTGCCGGTGACGGTATTCACGGTGTTGATCGGCTCCCTGCTGTACGCCCTGCTGTTTGGGCCCGTGCTCGGCACCCTGTTCGGCAAGCCCTCCATGCACAGTGCGGAGGTCGCCCGCGAACAGCATGTACTCGAGACGGGTGACCCCACCGATTTGCCCACGCTGACCGGGCGCTTTGCCCGTTTCGTGGCACAGGTCGTCCACCGTCCCTTGCTGACGCTGGGCGTCATTTTCAGCCTGCTCTATGCCATCTTCTGGGCCTACGGCAAGTTTGGTGTAGGCACCATCTTCTTCTCTGATTCTGACCCGCAGTTCATCCAGGT
>JASJBK010000259.1 GCA_030066555.1 Halieaceae bacterium | reverse complement strand
ATGAACGGCTCCACTGTGGTGATCGTGCCGCCCAGCGGTGACATGAAGCTCTACATCGAATCCCTGGAGCTGCTGCGTGATTACCCGTTGCAGACTATGGCACCGGGCCATGGCGCGGTGATCGAAGATCCCGAAGACGCCGTCACCTGGTTGATCGGTCACCGCCTCAAGCGGGAGAAGAAGGTCGTGGCCGGCCTGCAGGAACTGGGCACCGCCGATCTCGATGCGCTGGTGAAAGTGGTCTATGACGACGTGGATGAGAGTATTCACCACATGGCCAAACTGAGCCTGACGGCCCACCTGATCAAACTCGAGCAGGAGCACCAGGCGGGCCGTAATGTCAGCGACGAATGGACCCTGCTGGGTCACTGAAAGGAGAACCACTATGTGTGACGAAATCACTGCCCGCGACGAACTCGAGATCCTGCGACAGCGCGGTTTGACCCGACGCCAGTTTGCCGCCGCCAGTGCCGGTACGGCCCTGGCCCTGATGCTGCCGCCGGTGGCCAATGCCCTGGATGTGGTGGAGCAGGACGTGATGGTGCCCACCCCGGACGGCGAGGCGGACTGCTATTTTGTGCACCCCGGCGAGGGTGCGCACGCGGCTGTGATCGTCTGGCCTGACGTAAAGGGCATCCGGCCCGCGTTCCGCGCCATGGGCAAGCGCCTGGCCCAGTCGGGTTACTCGGTGCTGGTGGTGAACCCCTATTACCGTACCCATAAAGGCGCGGTCATTTCCCCCGGCGAGCAGTGGTCTGACCCCGCGGTGAGGGAAAAGCTGATGCCCCACGCCCGCAGCCTGTCACCGGAAACCTGCGTGACCGACGGCCGCGCCCTGGTGGCCTACCTGGACCAGCAGGCGGCGGTAGATACCAAGCGCAAGATCGGCGTGACCGGCTACTGCATGACCGGTTCCTACACCATGCGCCTGGCGGCGGCCATACCGGAGCGCATTGGAGCCGGCGGCTCATTCCACGGCGGCCGGCTGGCCACCGACAAGCCGGACAGCCCCCACCTGCTGGCGCCGCAGATGAAGGCGGCCTTCCTGATTGCCATCGCCGAAGACGACGACGCGCGCAACCCGGCTGAGAAGGAGATGCTGCGCGAGGCTTTCGACGCCGCCGGCGTGGAAGCCGAGATAGAGGTCTACGCAGGCACCAAGCACGGCTGGTGCCCGCCAGACTCTGCGGTCTACGACGAAGCAGAGGCAGACCGCGCCTGGACTCGTTTGCTGGCCCTGTTCGAACGCGAACTGGGCTGATGTGGGGTGGGCAGGCCCACGGCTTGCCCTCTATTCGATACAACCTTAGTATTCGCCCCCGCTTTTCGATAAATCCTTCGAGTAACTGTTACATAAGCTAAGCAACGGAGAGTACCCATGCAGGGCCTGATGATGGACCAGCCGCTGTTGGTCAAATCCATCGTGGAGTTCGCCGACCGTGTGAACCCGGATGTCGAAATTGTTTCCTTTACCGCGGACAACCCGCGTCATCGCTATACCTACAAGGACGCCTTCAAGCGCGCCCGCCAGCTAGCAAATGTGTTTGCCGGTTGGGGGCTCAAGCACGGCGACCGTGTCGCGACGCTGGCCTGGAACGATTACCGCCACTTCGAGGCCTACTACGGCATCAGCTGTTCCGGCTTCGTGGCGCACACCATCAACCCCAGGCTGTTCCCGGAGCAGGTCGCCTGGATCATCAACCACGCCGAAGACCAGTACGTGTTCGTAGACCCGATGTTCATGCCGATCATCGAGGGCGTGGCCGAGCACTGCCCGGGTGTGAAGGGCTGGGTGGTAATGACCGCGCCGGAGCATATGCCTGAAACTTCCCTGGAAAACGTGCACTGCTACGAGACCCTGCTGGAAGGCCAGAGCACCGAGTTCGAGTGGCCGGAGCTGGACGAGCGTGACGCCTGCGCCCTGTGCTACACCTCCGGTACCACCGGCAACCCCAAGGGCGTGCTGTATTCGCATCGCTCCACGCTGTTGCACGCCTTCGCCTCGGTCTGGCCCGATGTAATGGGCCTGTCCAGCAAGGAAACCGTGCTGCCGATTGTGCCGATGTTCCATGTTAACGCCTGGGGCACGCCCTATGCCTGCCCGATGGTGGGCGCCAAGCTGGTGTTCCCGGGGCCCAAGATGGGTGACGGTGCCGAGCTCACCAGGCTCATCAATGAAGAGAAGATCACCATGTCGGCGGGCGTGCCGACGGTGTGGCTCAACCTGCTGGCGCACCTGCGCGATTCCGGTGAAACCATCGAGAGCCTCACGCGCATCATTGTCGGCGGCTCCGCCTGCCCGCTGTCGATCATGGAAGAGATGGACACGCACGGCGTCGAGACCCGAGTCGGTTGGGGCATGACCGAGATGAGCCCGCTGGGCAGCGTCAATGCGCCCACCCCGGCAGTGGCCGAAATGGGTGAGGAAGACTGGAGCGTTATGCGCCTCAAGGCGGGTCGCCCGGTATTCGGTGTCGAAATGAAGATTGTCGACGAAGAGGGCAAGGAGCTGCCCTGGGACGGCGAGGCCTTCGGCTCGCTTAAGGTGCGCGGACCCTGGATCTGCTCCGGCTACTTCAAGCTCGACGCCGTCGATGGCCATGCCGAGGAAGGCTGGTTCGAGACCGGCGATGTGGCGACCATCGACAAGCACGGCTATATGGCTATCACCGATCGCACCAAGGACGTGATCAAGTCCGGCGGCGAGTGGATCAGCTCTATCGATGTCGAGAACGCAGCGATGGGTCACCCCAAGGTGGCCGAGGCGGCAGTGATCGGCCGCTACCACGCCAAGTGGAGCGAGCGGCCACTGCTGGTGATCGTGCGCGGTCCAGGCGGTGAAGACCTGACGGCTGAAGAAGTACTGGCCTTCCTCGATGGCAAGATCGCCAAGTGGTGGATTCCGGATGCCGTCGAGTTTCTCGACGAACTGCCCCATGGCGCCACCGGCAAGATCCAGAAGGTGGAACTGCGTGAAATCTTCAAGGACTTCGCCTTTCCTGAGTAAATCGCTGTGATCAACCGGGAATAAGCCCGGTTGTACTTATAGCGGGCGGCAATATTCGTAGAATATCGCCGCCATTTCTACGAAAATCGGTTGTTGATGCCTGGCTGAGTGACTATAGTGGCGCAATGTTGAGCGCTGACTGTCATATCGGGCTGTGGGGTGGGGTGAGCAGCCGTGGCTGAGTGGAAGACCATGCCCGGCATCGTCGCCGCGTCCGCCGACCAGTTTGGTGACAAGCTGGCGCTCCGCGAAGGCGACCTCGAGATCAGCTTCACCCAGCTCGACCAACTGCGGCGGCGCTCGGCCGCCGCGTTTATTGCCGCGGGCCTGAAGCGCGGCGACCGCATCGCTATCTGGGCGCCCAATATCCACGAGTGGATTCTTGCCGCCATCGGCGCGCAGAGCCTCGGCATTACCCTGGTACCCATCAACACCCGTTGGAAAGGCCCCGAAGTCGCCTATGCCTTGAACCTCAGCAAGGCCCGACTGCTGTTCACCGTGGGGGAATTCCTCGGCCAGAATTACCCGGCCCTGTTGGCCGACCAGGACCTGCCGCACCTCGAGCGCAGCATTTTATTGCGGCAGGCCGCCGGGAAAAGCGATGCAGAAGGCGAGTGGCGGGACTTCCTCGCCGCGGGCGAGGGCATCGAGGATGCTGATGTCGATGCCAGGGTTGCCGAGGTCACGCCTGACGACGTGCTGGATATCGGTTTCA
The DNA here is from genome assembly GCA_030066555.1 of Halieaceae bacterium. Taxonomy (GTDB): domain Bacteria; phylum Pseudomonadota; class Gammaproteobacteria; order Pseudomonadales; family Halieaceae; genus JANQIO01. The sequence goes on along the minus strand of JASJBK010000259.1, from coordinate 2,579 downwards.
CCTCCGGCACCACCGGTGCGCCAAAAGGGGTGGTCACCACCCACGGCCAGAACATCCGCGTGTTCGAGACCTGGAGCGGCACGGTCGGCCTGCGCAGTGACGACAACTACCTGATCATCAATCCTTTCTTCCACGCCTTTGGCTACAAGGCCGGCTGGCTGTCGGCGATCCTGCGCGGCGCGCTGATACTGCCGGTGCTGAGCTTCGACCTCGACGCCGTTATGGCACAGATCGAAAGCGACAAGGTGACCATGCTGCCCGGGGCACCTACGATCTACCAGTCGCTGCTGGCTCACCCCGATCGCGATCGCTACGACCTCTCAAGCCTGCGGCTGGCGGTCACCGGTGCCGCACCGGTGCCGGTGGAACTGGTCAATCGCATGCGCAATGAGCTGGCATTTGAGACTGTGGTGACTGCCTACGGGCTTACCGAGACCTGCGGAACGGTCAGTATCTGCCGGCCGGACGACCCCGCCGAGATCATCTCCGGGACGTCGGGCCGGGCCATGGAGGGTGTGGAAGTGCGCATCGTCGACGCCGACGGCAACGATCTGTCCGCCGGCGAACCAGGCGAGATCTGGGTGCGCGGTTACAACGTGATGCAGGGCTACCTCGACAACCCGGAGGCCACCGCCGAGACCATCACCCCGGACCACTGGTTGAAGACCGGCGACGTCGGCGTGATGGATGCCGAGGGTTACCTGGATATCACCGACCGCATCAAGGACATGTTCATCGTCGGCGGCTTCAACTGCTACCCGGCCGAGATCGAAAACCAGCTCTGCTCCCACGAGGCCATCGGCCAGGCGGCGGTGATAGGCATGCCCGATGAGCGCATGGGCGAAGTGGCCTGCGCCTTCGTGGTGCTGCGCCCGGGTGCCGAGCTGAACGAGGCAACACTGGTCGACTGGTGCCGAGACAATATGGCGAACTACAAGGTGCCGCGCGCGGTGCACATCACTGATAGCCTGCCGGTCAATGCCTCCGGCAAAGTGCTGAAGACCGAGCTGCGGGCCAGGGTCTCTTCATGAATGCCGCCATCGAGCTCGACGATACCGATGAGCGCATCGTCGAACTGCTGCGCAGCGACGGTCGCATGCCCTATCGCACTATTGCTGCCGAACTGGGGATGACGGAGGCCACGGTGCGCACCCGCATTCGCCGTATGGAACACAATGACGCCATGCGCGTGGTGGCGGTCGCCGATTTCCAGGCCGCCGGCTACGAGATGATGCTGGCGGTGGGCATTGCCGTCGATGGCCGCGCACCGCTGGAAGTCGCCGAGCAGCTTGCAGAGTTTCCCGAGGTGTTCTCAATCAATGTTGTGATCGGTAGCTGTGATATCGAGACCCTGGTGGTCGCCGAGGACCAGGCCGCCATGGCTGACCTGATCTATCGCCGCTTTGCGGAGCTGCCCGGTGTGCTCAGGGTGTCGCCGTCGCTGGCGGTGAATGTGCTGAAGAACCAGCCCGACTCAGTGCCTTTCTATAAGACCGCTGAAGATGCTCTTTATAAGACCGCTAGCGACCCAGCCACCTCAGGCAGCGGAGACGCTACGTCACCATCCTCCTCTGTAAAAGCGGGTGCCTCATTAAGTAGTAACGGAGGACATTCTGTGAAGCGGTTGTTGGATGGGGTGGATCGGGAGATTGTTGCGCGGCTGGGGCGGGATGCGCGGACCAGCAATCGCCGGATTGCCGATGAGATTGGCGTGACTGAAGGCACGGTGCGTTCGCGCATCAAGCGCATGCAGGAAGAAAAGCAGATTCGCATCACGGCGGTTACCAACATCGACCGCTACCGGGGTGCGGCGATTGCCTATGTCTGGGTAGAGGTGGAACGCAGCGACAGGGCCGAGCAGGTGGCCCAGCAGATGGCGGCGATGAAGGAGTTCGGATTCGTCGGCCTGATGATGGGCCGCTACGACATTCTCGGTATCACCATGGTGCGCAACACCGAGCACCTGGCGCGCTTTGTACATAAGCATGTCAGCAGCCTGGAGGGTGTGCGCAGCACCGAGAGTTCGCTGGGTGTGAATTTCGTGAAGCACGACTACCGGATGAGCCGGATCGTCGGATAGGAAGGGGCTGGATAGGAAGGGGGCTGGACAGGAAGAGCTTATGGACAAACAAATGCAGGCAGCAGACGTCGTCGCCCGCTTGCGGGACGGTATGACCCTTGGTATCGGCGGCTGGGGGCCGCGTCGCAAGCCGATGGCCCTGGTGCGGGAAATCCTCCGCTCCGACCTCAAGGATCTCACCGTGGTCGCCTACGGCGGCGCCGACGTTGGCATGCTGTGTGCTGCCGGCAAGGTGAAGAAACTGGTATTCGCGTTTGTGTCCCTGGATTTTATTCCGCTGGAGCCCTTCTTCCGGCAGGCACGGCAGGCGGGCAGCATCGAGGTGTCCGAGATCGACGAGGGCATGATGTTGCTGGGTCTGCGAGCAGCGGCCTGGGGCCTGCCGTTTATTCCCACCGAAGTTGGCCTCGGCACCGCCACCCATTCCTTGTCGTCATAGGGACTGTCCACCAGCTTGAGTTCGGGGTTCATCTTGATGATGTCGGTGCCGAGGCCAACT
>JASJBK010000258.1 GCA_030066555.1 Halieaceae bacterium | reverse complement strand
GCCTGAATCGAGTGCCAACAGCCTGAACAAGGTGCCCACGGCTTGAACCACCCGAGGGCGCGTGTTACACAAAGCCTTCCACACAGCAACGAGATATCGCCATGCGCCTGTTGGCCCTCTGCCTGGCAGTTTCCCTGCTACCCGCCTGCACCTGGGTGAAGCTCAGCCCGGAAGGTGAGTCGGTCACCGTGGTGGCATCGGTTCCCTCCAGCTGCAAACGTCTGGGCAGCACTACCTCCAGCACCAAGGCCGACCTGGCCTCGATCGATCGCAGCAGCAAGAAAGTCGCCACCGAACTCCAGACGCTGGCGCGCAATTCCGCTGCAAAAATGGGCGGTGACACCATCAGCGCAGAGAGCGAGGTGTCCGAGAACGGCGAGCAGACTTTCGGGATTTATCGCTGCGGAGCCTGAACCTGTAGAGACCGGCCCTAGAGCACTTCGGCCAGGTCGCCCTTCTTCTCCAGCCAGGCCTTGCGATCGGCGGCGCGCTTCTTGGCCAGCAGCATGTCCAGCATCTTGTGGGTGCCGTCGCCTGAATCCAGCACCAGTCTCACCAGGCGGCGAGTGTCCGGGTCCATGGTCGTTTCCCGCAGCTGCATGGGGTTCATCTCACCCAGGCCCTTGAAGCGCTGCACATTGACCTTGCCGCGAATCTTCTCGGCTTCGATGCGATCCAGTACGCCCTGCTTTTCGCCTTCATCGAGGGCATAGAATACTTCCTTGCCGACGTCGATGCGGTATAGCGGTGGCATGGCCACGTAAACATGGCCCGCCTGCACCAGCGGCTTGAAGTGCTGCACGAACAGGGCACAGATGAGAGTGGCGATATGCAGGCCGTCGGAGTCCGCATCGGCGAGGATGCAGACCTTGTGGTAGCGCAGACCGGAGAGGTCGTCACTGGCCGGGTCGATGCCCAGCGCCACGGAGATGTTGTGTACCTCCTGGGAGGCGAGGATTTCCTGGGAGTCCACCTCCCAGGTGTTGAGGATCTTGCCGCGCAGCGGCAGGATCGCCTGGAATTCGCGGTCCCGCGCCTGCTTGGCGGAGCCGCCGGCAGAATCCCCCTCCACCAGGAACAGTTCGGCCCTGGCCGGGTCGGCTCCCGAACAGTCGGCCAGCTTGCCCGGCAGGGCGGGACCGGCAGATACGCGCTTGCGCTCGACCTTCTTGGCGCTGCGCAGGCGCGACTGGGCATTGGAGATGCACATATCCGCCAGCTTTTCCGCCTCCTGGGTGTGCTGATTGAGCCACAGGCTGAAGGCGTCCTTGGCCACACCCGACACGAACGCCGCCGCCTCGCGGGAGGACAGGCGCTCTTTGGTCTGGCCGGAGAATTGCGGGTCCTCCAGCTTGGATGACAGTACGTAGGCGCAGCGATCCCAGATATCGTCAGGGGTGAGCTTTACACCCCGCGGCAACAGGCTGCGCAGCTCGCAGAAGTCGCGCATGGCATCCAGCAGGCCGGTGCGCAGGCCATTGACGTGGGTGCCGCCCTGGGCGGTAGGGATAAGGTTGACGTAGCTCTCTGCCACCACATCGCCGCCCTCGGGCAACCACTGCACGGCCCAGTCGACACCCTCATTGCTGCCGGCAAAGCTGCCGACGAAGGGCTCCTCGGGAATTACCGGGAAGTCGATGGTGGCGTCGGCGAGGTAGTCGGTGAGGCCGTCTTCGTAGTACCACTCCTCGGACTCTTTCTTGCCCTCGTCCTTGAACTTGACCCGCAGCTTCGGGCACAGCACCGCCTTGGCGCGCAGCACGTGTTTGAGCCTCGGGACGGAAAAGTTCACCGAGTCGAAATAGCGGGAGTCAGGGGTGAACTTGACGACAGTACCGGTATTGCGCTGACCGCAGGTATCGATCACCTCCAGTTTCGATGCCGTCTCACCCCCGGCAAAGGCCATGTGGTAGACCTTGGCATCGCGGCGAATGGTAACTTCCAGCTCGGTGGACAGGGCATTGACCACTGATACGCCAACCCCGTGCAGGCCACCGGAGAACTGGTAGTTCTTGCTGGAGAACTTGCCGCCCGCGTGCAGGGTCGTGAGGATCACCTCGACGCCAGGCTTCTTCTGCTCGGGGTGCAGGTCCACCGGCATACCCCGGCCGTTATCGGCGACGGTCAGCGAGCCATCCTTGTGCAGAGTGACCGCGATTTCGTTAGCGTGGCCGGCCAGTGCCTCATCGACGCTGTTGTCGATGACTTCCTGGGCGAGATGGTTGGGACGGGTGGTGTCGGTGTACATGCCCGGGCGCTTGCGCACGGGCTCGAGGCCGGTGAGAACCTCGATATCTTCAGCAGTGTATTTGCTCATCTACAGCCTGTATCCGGGAGATGCGCTGCCTGCGGGCAGCGTGCGAGTCTGTCATTGGCCGGCGCACCGGCCGTGAGCCGCCATCAGCAGCCCACGAGAGTGGATTATAAGTAGCCGCTGGAATTCAGGTCTACGTCAAAGCGCACACCGAGCACCCTGGAGACACCGGAATCGATGCTGCCGTCGGCATTCAGCGCCATCCAGCGATAGCCCGGCGGCTGATCGTCCATTTTGAAATTGACACTGTGAGGCTCGAACTGGATGCAGGAGGAGGGCGTCGACATCAGCTTGACGCCGTTGCGCTCGCTTTCCAGCTGCTGGTGCACATGGCCCCAGAGCACACAGCGCACGCAGTCAAAATCATCGAGTACCGCAAAGAACTGCTCTCGATCGGCCACCATCTGTTCGTCGATCCAGTCAGAACCCATGGGGACCGGCTGGTGGTGCAGGCAGACCAGGCAATGCTGGCCGGCATCTGCAGCGGCGACCAGGTTTTCCCTCAGCCACTCCAGCTCACCGGCGCCCAGCTCGCCACCCACTTCGCCGGGAACCTGAGAGTTGAGCAGAATGATCCGCCAGTGCCCGCCATCAACGGCCCGTATAAATCCGTCGTCCGTGGCCAGCACCTGCCGCATGGTATCGGCGCAGTCATGGTTGCCAGGCAGCCAGGCCACCGGTGCGTCAAGGCGCGCAAAGTAATCATCTGCCCGGCGGTAGGCGGCTTCACTGCCGTGGTCTGAGATATCGCCGGTGCCCAGCACCAGGTCCACCCGGCCGCGCTCGCGCTTTACCAGCTCTATTACGTGGTCGAGACTGTGGTCGGTGTCCATGCCCTCAAGGCAACCGCCGGGCGTTTCCTTGAGGTGGGTGTCGGTAATCTGCACAAGGTGCAGGCTGTCACCCTCGGGCAGCACTTGCTTGACGGCGCTGGTCATGAGGCGTCGGCCGTTCCGGTCACCAGGGGTGGCAGGTCGAGGGGGCTGCGGCCCTGCTCGATGCAATGGCTGAGCCATTCAGCCAGGAAGATATTCTGCTGGGCCTTCTCGTCGGGCGCGTGCATACCGGCATTGGGGTACTCATAGCGGGCTTCAACACGACGCTGTGACTGAAAAGCGGTGACCTCCACCATGCGGGCATCGTGGTAGGCACGCAGGTCGAAGCGAGGAGGCATCAGCCAGTCGGTGCCATCGCCGCCCTGCTGGCAAATCGTCATAAGGGTGGTATAGCGACAGCGCTCGACCACGTCGATGCGCACCCGTTCGCCGCCGTTCAGCAGGAATTCCCGGGTGTTGGCGGTCTCGTAGTCGGGGAAAAGCTGCAGCAGGCGCGCATAGTTAGACTCACAGGTTGCGTGCAACGCCGAGATATCAACTGAATAACGCCAGGAGGGTCCGCTCACTGCTCTGCTCCCAAGGTTTGCTTTTGTCGCCTCGCTGACTCCAAACGTCGCGCGGCTTTCTTTGTGCCAGTCAAGCCAGGTTGCCCCTGTCAGTTCACCGTCCAGGGCTTTCACCCTGTCGCGAAGCCCCTTGTCCGCGAGCTTCGCTGACGGCATGGTGGCCGCTGCAATCGGCGCTATGCGCGAGCTTTCCAGGCCCCCGGACGCCTGCAGTCTAGCAGTTACCTTTGCACAAAATAGGGACATATTCCATGTTTCAGCCGGACCGTGCTGCCTGTATTATTGAGCACCGGAGCGGCGTGGCGACAAGCTAAAATGTACAGTCTGTGGCCGCTTTCACACTTTGCCGGTCTGGTCGGCCGGTATAGTGCAAACTTGCGAATTTGTAAGCCTGCGAAGCACTTGCGAAACGGCCGCACGAAAAGAACAAGCCCAAGGATTCCTCAATGAGAGCTCTTCCCCACGCACTGGTCAGCTTTGTTATTGCTACCACCTGCTCCATGGCGCAGGCGGACACGCTGCGCGAAATCTACGAGCTGGCGCTGGAGAATGACGCACAGCTGAAGGCCGCTGAGGCCACTTATAAGGCCAACCTCGAGGTTGAGCGCGTCGGCCTGTCGGCACTGCTGCCGCAGATTCAGGGCAACTACCAGTTCGCCGACTCGGATACGGATACCACCTCAGATAGCATCAATCTCGACGGCGAGATCTTCCAGAACAAAACCAACGTAGATGTCGACCGGGATGGCTACGAGGTCTCCCTGGACCAGGCCATCTTCGACATGCCAGCCTGGTTTAACTTCCGCGCGGGCCGCGAAACCAGCAAGGAAGCCGAAGCCACCTTCGCCGCAGACCAGCAGGACCTGATTGTGCGGGTAGTGGAATCCTACCTCGGGGTACTGCGCGCCCAGGACAACCTGGCCGCCTCGCAGGCCCGGGAGCGCGCCTTCCAGCGCCAGCTCGAGCAGACCCAGCAGCGCTTTGAAGTCGGCCTGATCGCCATCACCGACGTACATGAGGCACAGGCGGCCTATGACCTGTCGCGAGTGGAGCGGATTACCGACGAGAACAACCTGAACGTCGCCATCGAGCGGCTGTCGGTGCTGACCGGCCGCTACCACGAAAACCTCTACCTGCTGCGAGATGATTTCGATATCAAACCGCCCCAGCCCGCGGACCGCGCCGAGTGGGTGGACTTCGCGCTGGACCACAACTTTCGCCTGAGCGCTGCGCGCTACCGGGAAGAAGCCGCGCGCCAGAATTCGAGGGCCTTTGCCTCGGAGCACCTGCCGACGGTCAGCGGCCGCGCCTCCTACTCGGACTTCGAAACCGACGGTGAACGGACCGAAAACCCGCCCTCGCTGTTCAATTTCTCGCCGGACCAGGACCAGGAGCAGGAGGTTTACTCGATCCGCGTCGACGTGCCGCTGTTCTCCGGTGGCCGCATCAGTGCCAACCGCCGCCAGGCCGCCCAGCAGTTCATCACCGCCCGCGAAAACCGCATCAACCAGATGCGCAACACGGTCACCGATACCCGTTCGCTGCACATGACGGTAATGAACGACGTGGCGCGGGTGAATGCCCGGCGCCTGAGCATCGTCTCCTCGCAGTCGGCGCTGGACGCCACCACCGCCGGCTACGAGGTCGGCACCCGTAACGTGGTAGACGTGTTGAACGCGCAGAACACCCTGTTTTCCGCTCAGCGCGATTACGCCAACTCGCGCTACGACTACGTCAACAACCTGCTGCGCCTTAAGCTGCAGGCAGGCCTGTTGAGTCCGGAAGACGTATACCGGCTGGACGCCGAACTGGTGCCGCCGCCGGCGCCGACTGCCAGCAGCCGCGCCGGTCGGTCACCGTACCCGACCCGCGAAGAACGCTAATCACACTTGGGTTTTTCTCCACCCCCCTTCTGGCACGACCTCAAGGGATTCCTCGCCGATGACGAAGCGGCGGCCCTGGCCGCCGCTGCCAGCCGCGCTGCAGCGCTAGGTCCAGTGCTGGAGATCGGCAGCTACTGCGGCAAGTCCACCATCTGTATCGCGCTCGCCATGGCGGATTCCAGCAACCTGCTGTTCGCCCTGGATCATCATCGCGGCTCCGAGGAACACCAGCCCGGCGAGTTCTTCCACGACCCCGACCTGTTCGATGCTGGCTCCGACCAGATGGACAGCTTCCGCGAATTCCGCCACAACCTCGACCGGGCCGGCATCAGCGAACGGGTGGTGCCTATCGTGGCCACCAGCGAGCTGGCTGCACGCCACTGGGCAACCCCGCTTGGCATGGTATTCATCGACGGCGGCCACAGCCTGGACGCGGCACTGACCGACTACCGCTGCTGGGCAGGCCACCTGCTGCGAGGCGGCACCCTGGCAATCCACGACGTCTACCCGGATGCCGCCAAAGGCGGCCAGGCACCCTATGCCGTCTACCGACTGACCCTGGAATCCGGCCTGTTCCGCGAACTGGAGCGGGTCAACAGCCTCGCCCTGCTGGAGCGGCTATAACCCAGCTTATTGCGGTTCAGTAACATAGCCTCTGGATCTTGCTCCGTAGGGCGGGCGCGAACTGTCCCTACCCCCTCCCCG
>JASJBK010000046.1 GCA_030066555.1 Halieaceae bacterium | reverse complement strand
CGGGCAGCAGCCAGCTGCGCGGCTGCAGCCAGTCCCGCTCGCGTGCCTGGCCGGCCTCACCCAGGTTCAGCATCATGATGACAAACACGAACAGCACCATAATGGCGCCGGCATAGATAACGACTTCCAGGGCCGCGGCAAAGGGCGCACCGATAATGAAGAATATGACCGCCACCGACAGCAGCGACATGATCAGGTAGATCAAGGCGTGGGCGGCGTTGGTGCGGCTCAGCGCCATGGCGGTGGACAGCAGGGCGATGGTGGCGGCAACGTAGAACAGGGTCAGGATCATGGCAGCAGGCTCTTCACGTCGACGGGCGGCTCTTCATTCAGCGCCTCGCCCTTGTCCTTGCCGAAAATCTTCAGGCCGGACACCCGGTAGAAGTTGTAATCGTGGTATTTGCCGGTGCCGTCGATCAGCAGGTGCTCTTTCTCGTAGACCATGCTCTGGCGATCGTACTCGCACATCTCGAAGTCGGGCGTGAGCTGGATGGCCGCGGTGGGGCAGGCCTCTTCGCACATGCCGCACATGATGCAGCGTGAGAAATTAATGCGGAAAAACTCCGGATACCAGCGGCCGTCCTCGCGTACGCCCTGTTGCAGGGCGATGCAATCTACCGGGCAGGCCACGGCGCACAGGTTGCAGGCCACGCAGCGCTCGTCGCCGTCCGGATCGCGGGTCAGCACGATGCGACCGCGGTAGCGCGGCGCCAGGTAGGGTTTCTGCTCCGGGTACTCCACCGTCTCGGCGCGGGTAAAGCTATGCTGCAGGACAGTGCCGAGGGTACGCAGCTGGCTGATCAGGGAACGCAGCATCGTCAGCCCTCCATCCACAGGGCGATCGCCCCGGTGGCCGCCAGGTTGACCAGGGTCAGTGGCAGCATCACCTTCCAGCCCAGCGACATGAGCTGGTCGTAGCGCGGGCGCGGAATGGCGGCGCGCAGCAGTATAAAGAACAGGATGATCAGGCCGGTCTTCAACACGAACCACACCAGCGGCGGCAGGAAGCCGGGACCCAGCCAGCCGCCGAAGAACAGCGTGGTCATCATGCAGGAAATCAGGATCAGGCCCAGGTATTCACCGAGCATGAACATGGCAAACTTCATGCCGCCGTACTCAGTATGGAAGCCCGCGGTCAATTCGTGCTCCGCTTCCGGCAGGTCGAAGGGCAGGCGATGACTTTCGGCGATGCCGGCGATCAGGAACACGTACAACCCCAGGAACTGGTGCACGCAGAACCACATGTCTTCCTGGGCGCGCACAATGGCCTGCAGGCTGAAGCTGCCGCTGAGCATCACCACGCCCATCAGTGACAGCCCCATGAATACTTCGTAGCTGATCATCTGCGCGGCCGAGCGCAGTCCGCCCAGCAGGGCGTACTTGTTGTTGGAAGCCAGCCCACCCAGCAGCACGCTGTAGACGGCCAGCGAGGTCATGCCCAGGAAAAACAGCAGGCCGATGTTGACGTCCAGCAGGTGCATGTCCGGCGACATGGGCACCACTGCAAAGCCGAGCAGCATGGCAATGACGATCGCGGTGGGTGCGAACACGAAGACCACGCGGTCTGCGAAGGGCGGTACCCAGTCGTCCTTGGTCAGCAGCTTGAGCATGTCCGCCAGCACCTGCAGCGCACCGAGCGGCCCGAGCCGGTTGGGGCCGTAACGGTCCTGCCAGATGCCCAGCAGGCGGCGCTCGAACCAGGTCAGGCCCGCCGCCAGGCCCACTGCGCCTGCCAGCAGTACCAGGCCGTACAGCAGCGTGCTCATCTCGCTCATGACGCTGCTCCCCGGTCGCTGCCGATCAATTCGGGTTGGCGCTGCCAGTCACTGGCGACGTCAATGTTTACCCACTCGCCGCTGCGCAGGGCCAGGGTCTCCGGATAGCCGGTGGAGAAGCCGGCGCTGCCTGGCACCTGGCTGGGGTCCAACCGTACTTCCAGCGCGGCGCCTGCTATCACGGCGCCGTCGCCGGCTTCCAGGCCCAGGCGGCTGGCGTCCTCGGGGTGCAGGTAGATCGCGGCTCGCCCGGTCAGGGCTTCGATGCCGCTGCCGAGGCGGCTCAGCTCGTCACTGCCAAACAGGTGGTGCCTGGCCTGCAGCAGCCACTCCTGCTCGCGTCGACTGAAGGCCTCGGGCAGCGGCGCTGGGGTTGCGGCCGCAACCGCCAGGGAATCCAGCAGGCGTAGTCCGCTGCCTTCACCACGCAGTGCCCCGCCTATCTCCGACTGGAACTTGTGCAGCGACTGATTTGAATTCCAGCCCGGCGACCAGACATAGCTCAGCAGTGCGCCGGGACGATCGGTCGTAGCGGAGCCTTCCATGGAAAATGCCAGTGCCGAGTCTGCGTCGTCGGTTTGCCGGGGCTCGTGCACGGAAACATCGGCGCGCATAGCGGTGCGGCCGCTGTAGCGATGCGGCTGGCGCGGAATCTTCAGTCCGCGGCTGCGGAAGCTGTGATCCGGCGCGGCGCTGGCAATGCCCTGCAGTAACGGATCTTCCCCGGCCAGGGTAACGCCAATATCGTCGAAGTGGCCGATCCCACTCAGTGTTCTGTCGCCCGCCGCCCTGGCCAAATCCAGTAGCCAGCGCCAGGCAGGGCGTCGCGCCTCCGCCGGAGGGTGCGTCGGGAATGCGCGCTGGGCGCGCCCCTCCTGGTTGATATACGTGGCCTCGGTTTCTGTGAAGGCGGCCGCGGGCAGTACCAGGTCACAGCGCGCCAGGGTATCGTTCTCCAGGCAGTCGATCCCGATCCAGGTGGGAATGCGCGCTCTCAGTGCCTCGACGCTGGCCATCGGCAGGCGCCGCAACAGGTCGTTTTCCAGGATGATGAGCACCTCGGCGTCGGTCGATGCCAACGCTGCCAGGGCGATGTGGCTGTCACGGCACAACAGCGCCTGGCCCATGCTGTTGCATTCCGCTGCGGTGAAGCTCAGCATCGCCGCCTTGCCTGCGGCAACCAAGGCCTCGGCGATGGCTGCCGCGCCGTCGAGCAGCGCGGCTGAACCAGCGCCAGGACCGCTCAACACCAGCGGCCGCTCGGCCGCCAGCAGGTCTGCCGCAATGCGCGCTGCGGCGCCATCGCTACGCGCTTCGCCGCGGATGATGGCGGCAATATCGCTGGCCAGCCTGGCCTGGTCAGCAGCGACCAGCCGATAGTGGCCTGCGGCAATATCATCGAGATCAGTACTGCCCGCGCACACCACGTGTAGCGGGCTCCTGCGATCCTGCGCCAGGTTGCGGATGGCGGCGTCCTGCCAGGGGGCGAGCCTGAGCTCTTCCGCCAGGCGATGGGCTTCGTTGCGCACCGCCTGGCGCAGGGCGAGGGCGGTGCGGGCGGCAGTGTGGGTGAGGTCCTCGCCCAGCAGCAGCACGGCATCCGCCGATTCAATCTCTCGCAGGCTGGGGTTGTGCGCCGTACTGTTCACAAGATGGGCGAGCGCGCGCTGCATCAGCGCATGCTCGTCATCGGCCATGCCGCTGGCATAGTTTTCGGCACCCACCAGGCGCTGCAGTAACAGGTTGGCTTCGGCGCCGGCGCGGGGCGAGCCGATACCCGCCAGCCGCTTGCCCTGCAGGCGGTCCCGCAGCGCCCGTGCGCAGGCCTCATCGGTGAGTGCCTGGAAGCGGCCTTCGCTGTCGCGCTGCGCGGGGAAATCGATGCGTGACTCGGCGTTCACGTGGGTGCCGCCGAAGCGGCCGCGGTCACACAGGAAGTAGCCGTTGACCGCCGGGTTGTAACGGTTGTGAATGCGCTTGAGGCGTCCGTAGCGCTCACCGGGCAGCGTATTGCAGCCCACGCCGCAGCTGGTGCAGACCGAGGGCGCCGACTGCAGGTCCCACTTGCGGGTGTAGTCGTGCACCAGGGATTTGTCGGTGAATACACCGGTGGGGCAGACCTCCACCAGGTTGCCGGCGAAGGGGCTTTCCAGGGTGCCCTCCCGATGGCGGCCGAAGTAGACGTGATCGTGGGCGGCGAGTGCTGCGAGGTCGGTGCCGCCGGCATAGTCACGGTAGAAGCGCGTGCAGCGGTAACAGGTGATGCAGCGGTTCATCTCGTGATGAATCAGGGGGCCCAGGTACTGGTTGCGGTAGGTCTTCTTGGTGCCGCGGTAGTGACGGTCCCGGTGGCCGGTCATTACCGTCATGTCCTGCAGGTGGCACTCGCCGCCTTCGGCGCAGACCGGGCAGTCATGGGGGTGGTCCACCATCAGCGACTCGACCACGGTTTGCCTGAAGCCCGAGGCGCGCTCACCGGACAGGTCGAAGATGGCGCCGTCGGTCACCGGGGTCATGCAGGCCATGACGATGCGGCCGCGGGTATCTTCCTCGTTCTGGTACTGCACCACCGCGCACTGCCGGCAGGCGCCGATGGAACCCATGGCCGGGTGCCAGCAGAAGTAGGGCAGGTCGAGGCCCAGGCCCAGGCAGCTCTCCAGCAGGTTACCGCCCTCGGCCACCTCGTAGTCCTTGCCATCGACCTTGATCACCGGCATATCAGTGCGCCTCCCGATAGGGACAGGCGCCGCCGTCGATATGCCGCTGGAAATCCTCACGGAAATATTTGAGAGCCGATTGCAGCGGCTCCATGGCACCCGGTGCCAGCGCGCAGTGGGTATTGCCGATGGCGCCGATGTAGCTGATGTGCTGCTCCAGGGTGTCCAGGTCCTCCGGCGTGCCGCGCCCCTCCTCGATGTCATCGAGCACCTGGGCATTCCAGGGCAGGCCATCGCGGCAGGGCGTGCAGAATCCGCAGGATTCCTGGGCGAAGAACTCGATCAGGTTCTTCACAAAACCCACCGGGCAGGTTTTGTCGTCCAACACGATCATGGTGCCGGTGCCCATGCGGCTGCCGGCCTTGCCGATGGTCTCGTATTCCATGGGCAGGTCGAGGTGCTCTTCGACCAGGAAATCGGTGGAACCGCCGCCGGGGAGGAAGCCCTTCAAACCATAGCCCGCCACCATGCCGCCGGCCTTGTCCTCGAGGATTTCACGGATGGTCGTGCCCATGGGCATTTCCCAGCAGCCCGGGTTGTTGACCCGGCCGCTGACCCCGAACAGCTTGGTGCCGGCGTCGTCGCCCCGGCCGAGGCTTGCGAACCACTCGGGCCCGCGTTCAATGATATGGGGGATATTGCAGAGGGTTTCGACGTTGTTGACGATGGTGGGCCGCCCCCACAGCCCGGACACCTGGGGGAACGGCGGTTTGGCCCTTGGATTGGCACGCTTGCCTTCCAGGGAACTGATCAGCGCCGTCTCCTCGCCGCAGATATAGCGCCCGGCGCTGGCGTGCACGTGCATCGCAAGGCTGTAGCCGGAGCCGAGGATGTCGTGGCCCAGGTAGTTCCTGATTTTGGCCTCGGCAATCGCCTCGCGCAGCAGGCGGGCGGCCTTGAGGTACTCCGCGCGGATAAAGATATAGGCCACGTCGGCGCCGATGGTGTAGGCGGCGAGAATCATGCCCTCGATCAGCTGGTGCGGGTCGCACTCCAGCAGCATGCGGTCCTTGAACGTGCCGGGCTCCATCTCGTCGGCGTTGCAGATCAGGTACTTGTGGCCCGGACTGACGTTTTCCATGGGCACGAAGCTCCACTTCATGCCGGTGGGAAAGCCGGCGCCGCCGCGACCGCGCAGGTTGGAATCCTTGACCACCTCGAGGCAGTCGGCGGGCGACATGCCCGCCATGGCGCGGCGCAGGCCCTGGTAGCCGCCGTTGGCCTCGTAGGCGGCGAGGTCAGTGGGCGACCGGTCCGGGCGCACGTTGCGGGTCAGCGGTAGCTCGCTCATCCGGGCGTTGCCCCCTCGCCGTGATCGAGAATCGCCGGGATGCGCTCGACCGTGACGTCCTCGAACTTCTGCTCGCCGACCATCATGACCGGCGCCCGGTCACAGGCGCCGAGGCAGGTGATCGGCAGCAAAGTGAAGCGGCCGTCTGCCGTGGTCTCTCCCGGCTCGATGCCGAGGTGCTGGCTGACCGCCGCGCCAATGCCCTCGCAGCCCTTGATCCAGCAGGTCACGCTGTTGCACACCAGGATCACGTTCTCGCCCACCGGCCGGCGAAAAATCAGGTTGTAGAAGGTGGCGATGCCCTCGAGCTCAGCGGGCGGCATCTCCAGGTAGGCCGCCAGCGCCTCGAGGCATTCGTCGGATACCCAGCGGCGATGGGCCTGGATGATCTTCAGGGCGTCGATTGCCACCGCCGCGCGATAGGGTGCGTGGGCGATCTCGGCGTCGATCTCGGCGATCTCTGCGTCGCTGAGCACCATGGCGTCCGCCGGCAGGCTGTGGATCTGCTCGCTCATCGGTCCACGTCCGCCATGACAAAGTCGATGCTGGCGATGATGGCGATCAGGTCGGGAATCATCAGGCCACGGGACAGCAGCGGTATCTGCTGCAGCAGGGCGAAGGACGGCGTGCGGATGCGTGTGCGGTAACTGGTGGTGCCGCCGTCGCTTACCAGGTGGTAGCCGTTGATGCCCTTGGTGGCCTCGATCGGCACGCAGGCCTCGCCAGCCGGTATCACCGGCCCCCAGCTCACGTTCAGGAAATGGTGTATCAACGTTTCGATGTCCTCCAGCATGCGCTCCCGCGGCGGCGGGGTGGTGAGCTTGTGCTCTGACTTGAAAGGACCTTCCGGCATGTTGTCCAGGCACTGGCGGATGATGCCCAGGCTCTGGCGGATCTCCTCGATGCGTACTCGGGCGCGGTCGTAGCAATCACCGTTGTGGAACACCGGTACCTCGAACTCGAACTGCTCGTAGCCGCCGTAGGGGCGATCCCGGCGCAGGTCGAAGTCCACACCGGTGGCGCGCAGGTTGGGCCCGGTAATCCCCCAGTCGATGGCCTCGGCCTGGGTGCAGCGGCCGATGCCCACCGTCCGTTGTTGCAGGATGGAGTTCTGCATGGCCATTTTTTCGTAGTGGTCGAGCCTTGCCGGCATGGCGTCGATAAACTCGCGCACCATGGTGTCCCAGCCCTCGGGCAGGTCCTGGGCGACGCCGCCGACGCGGAACCAGGCCGGGTGCATGCGCCCGCCGGTAATGGCCTCGACGATGCCGAACAGGCGCTCGCGGTCGGCAAACATGTAGAACACCGGCGACATCTGGCCGACGTCCTGGGCAAAGGTGCCGTAGAACACCAGGTGGCTGGAGACGCGGAACAGCTCCGCCAGCATGATGCGGATCACCTGGGCTCGCGGCGGCACGCTGATACCGGCCAGCGTCTCCACGGTCTGCAGGTAGGCGAGATTGTTCATCACGCCGCCCAGATAATCGATGCGATCGGTGTAGGGAATATAGGAATGCCAGGTCTGGCGTTCGCCCATCTTTTCGGCGCCGCGGTGGTGGTAGCCGATGTCGGGTACCGCATCGATCACCACCTCGCCATCCAGTTGCAGGGCGATGCGGAACACGCCGTGCACGCTGGGGTGATTGGGGCCGAGGTTGAGGAACATGAACTCAGTGTCCTCGGTGGCCCGCTCCATGCCCCACTCCTCGGGCCGGAACAGCAACGCGTCCTGCTCCATGTCCTGGCGGTCTGCGTCGAGACTGAAGGGCTCCATCTCGGTGGCGCGGGCCGGGTGTTCCTTGCGCAGGGCGTGGCCTTCCCAGGTGGGGGGCAGCAGGATCCGCCGCAGGTTGGGGTGTCCCGAGAAGCGAATGCCAAACATGTCCCAGGCCTCGCGTTCGTACCAGTTGGCGTTGGGCCAGATGTCAACGACGCTGGGGACTTCGGCGGGCTCGATCACGGGCACCTTGATCCGCAGCTGGCCGAAGGGCGTGAGGCTCAGCAGGTGGTAGACCACGGAGAAATCCGCAGGTGGCTGTCCGTCGCGCTTTTCGCGCAGGCGCTCGTCGATCCCGAACAGGTCGTAGAGCATGGGGAAATCGGGTTTCAGCTCGCGCAGGACTTTCCTTAGTTCCCCCGCTTCGACCCAGTAGGTGGGAGTACCGTCGGGGCAGTCCTGTGGCACGAACCGGTCCGCGCCAAAGCGCGCGTCTGCTGCGCCTTCAGCTGTGCCTGCGCTGTCGGTCATTCCGGCGCCAAGCATACGGTCCTCGCTTCGTGTTACAGCGAAATTCTGGTCGGTACTCCCCTAGACGTGATCCGGGCTCCTTAACTCGGTTTGTTGGCTTCGCTCCTCGAGGAGGCGATCGCGCTGGCTGGGCATGTCGGGCTTGATCACACCCTGGTCACCGACCATCCAGCTCAGTGGTCGCCTCTCTTGTTTTACGGCGTCCTGCAACATCATCAGGCCCTGCATCAGGGCCTCGGGTCGCGGTGGACAGCCCGGGACATAAACGTCCACGGGAATAAATTTGTCGACGCCCTGCACCACACTGTAGATGTCGTACATGCCGCCGGAGTTGGCGCAGGACCCCATGGAAATAATCCAGCGCGGCTCCAGCAGCTGGTCATACAGGTGCTGCACCACCGGCGCCATCTTGCGGAAGCAGGTGCCGGAGATCACCATCAGGTCAGCCTGTCGCGGCGTGGCGCGAATCACCTCTGAGCCGAAGCGGGCGATGTCGTGGCGGCTGGTGAAGGAGGTGGCCATCTCGACGTAGCAGCAGGATAGGCCGAAGTTGAAAGGCCACAGCGAGTGGGCCCGACCCCAGGCCACCAGGTCCTCGAGCTTGGCGAACATGACATTGCGTTTGACGTACTGCTCGATGTCGGCATTGCCGGGGCTGGCGGCGATCACGTCTTCCGGACGGCTGAGGCTCCACTCCATCAGGGTGTCTCCTCGATTGGCGGAGCGCCCTCCAGCCCGCGCCGGGTCTTCTGACCCCAGTCCAGTGCACCGGAGCGCCACTCATATATGAGGGCAACCCCCAGTACCACGATAAACACCATGATAGCGGCGTAGCCTGCCCAGCCCAGCTCAAAGAAGGCGATGGCCCAGGCAAAAATGAAAACGGTCTCCAGGTCGAAGATCACGAAGAAGATGGCAATCAGGTAGAACTCGACGGACAGCTGGATCTGGGAGGAGCCGACCGAGATAACGCCCGACTCGAAGGGCATGTTGGTGGCTTTATTGGCACGACGCTGCCCCAGCAGCCAGGATAGGCCCAGCATGGTGGCCACCAGCAGGATGACGGCGGCAAAGTAGACAACAAACGGCAGGAGTTCCGTGCTTCGCAAACCACCTCTCCCTATTGTTGTTATATGGGTGTCCTGTAAAAACTCTAGTCCAGTTGGCTACAAACGCAAGAGAAGGCCTGCAGCCCCCGGCCTTGCCTGCGGATTACGGAGATGAGGGGTAGCGGCGAGGCTAGCTCGCCGCTTCTCTATCGGCAGTGATCTATACCGTGACGGCGTTCCCGCGGAAGATCTTCGACAGGTAGCGGCTCTCCGACGGGCTGGGTGCCGGCACCGCACATTGCAGCACCGCATGCACGAGGCGCTCCATTTCCTCGGCGAGCTCCTGGTCATTGGAAGGCTCTTCGGTGCGGGCGCGGCGTGTCAGCTGCACCTGGTTGACCGCGGGTACCGTTGGCAGCCGTTCGGTCTCCACGCCCAGGGTCACCGTGAACGCGTGTAGCGAATTCTTTACGAACAGCGCCAGGGCGAACTCTTCACGGGATGAGGCCAGCGAGGTGTCCGGGGTCAGCAGCACGATCTGGCAGCTGGGTACCAGTGCCGCACAGCGCGCCACCCGGAAGTGGTGGGTGAGCTGATCGTGCACCAGCGCGCTGAACTGTTCGTCGCTCAGCACCCGGTTCCACTTCTCGTTGCGCTCCGCCGCCAGTGCACTCATTGGCAGCCGCGCGAAGGGGCTGCAAACCACCACGTCAAAGCCCCCGTCCTCGCGGAGTATGCCGTCGAGTGCGCCCTCCAGGTCGTCACCGATGGCGCGCACCTCGACGTCGCAGGACTTGCCGGCCTTGAAGGCATGCTTGAGTTCGTCGGCGGCTTCCTCGCTGTGGGTCAGCACGCGCAGGCTTGCCACCTTCTGTGCGACGAAGCCGGTCGCCATGGCCGCCAGTTCCTCGCGCATACAGTCGCCGATCAGGACTACCCGCTTGCCCTTGAGCTTGGCCAGGTCTTCCTTGCCGGCGGGAAGCAGCAGTTCGCCCTCGGTCACCGAGCGGTCAAACTTGAGGCCGCCGGAGGGGTGCCAGGTCTCGCCGCTGACGATGTCGTCTGCCAGGTGGAACACGGTGGACAGGCCCACCTGTTCATCGGTGGGCATCTTGTGCAGGTGCAGCCGGTTGAGAATGCCCGACTCGATCTGGTCCGCGGAGCGCTCGATGGATTTCTGGTCAAAGAAAGGCGCCGGCGCATCGGCAAACTTGCCGAGAAACTGCTCCGCCATCTCTTCGGTGAACACCGCGCCGAGTACCAGGCGGCTCATGAGTTTTTCCGCCAGCCCCTGGTTGAGCAGGAAGCGTGACGCGCTGCCGGTGCCGCGCGAATCGGCGACCTGGGCAAACAGCTTGGCCAGGGGCTTGGGCATGCGGTTGGCGCTGGGCAGCTTGGAGAGTTCGTTGACCGCCAGGCCCAGCAGCTCCTCGGCCGCGAAACCACCCTGGACGGCGGTGATGAGCGCCGCGTGTACCTGGTTGAGGCGCTTGTTCTCCAGCACCAGTCGGCCGCGTCTCTCAAACAGGCCGGGTGCGCCGCCCAGCCCGCGCAGGCGGGCGCCGTCTACCGGGCCCGGGGCGAGGGCGTTGATCTGGATTTCCGGGCCCAGGTGGCGGGAGAGAATCTCCGCCAACACCCGCTGGCCGGCTTTCGACACCGCGTAGTCGGCGCGATTGGGGTAGGCGACCGCCACATATTTCTCGCCACCGAAGTAGCTCGACACGTTGAGTACCGAGCCCGAGCCCTGCTCCTTCATCAGCGGCGCGTATTTGCGAATCAGTCCGTAGTTGGAAATCAGGTTGGCCTGCATGGTGCGGTTCCAGTCCGCCAGGCTCATGTCTACCACCATCTCTTCCGCGCCGGAGATGCCGGCATTGTTGATCAGGAAGTCCACATGGCCGAACAGGTCGATGGAGTGCTGGAACAGGGTCTCCAGGGCGTTGTCGTCGCCAACGTCAATGTCCGGCAGGATGTGCACCCTTTCCTCGGGGCGCGGGTAACCTACACCCCGCAGCTCGTCGACGATCATGTCGCGGGCCTCGTTGAGCTTGCTCTCGCTGCGTGCGCTGAGCAGCACCCGGGCCCCGGCCACGGCCAGGTAGCGACCCAGCTGCAGGCCGATGCCGAGGCTGCCGCCGGTGATAACGGCGGTTTTGCCCTTGTGCAGGCCGGGAAGCACCCGCTGGATTGCAGCGGGCATGTCGGCTTTGCCTGTGGAGCGCTTGATGCTCTGCGGCACCCACAGGTTGATCGGGTCCATCTTGCGCACCCGGTTGGTTAGGGTGGCGGTCCAGTCTGCGGAGTACTTGAGGTTGTCCTCGTCCTCGCTGTCGAAGCGCACCAGCTGGTTGGGCAGCACCGACCAGCCGATGTCGCCGCGGGCAGTCAGTGCTTCGTCCTCGTGACGCCAACCGCGAATCAGGGCCTCGATGGAGGCACGGATCACCTCGTTCATGAGGTTGCCGTGCTGGTCGCTGGGGTTGGTGACATAGGTAATGGCCGGTGGCTCGCCCTTGTCATACCAGCGCTTGAGGTTGGTGGCCAGGGTAGAGGCAAAGGCGACCGGTGAGACGATTTCGTCGCGCACGAAATTCTCGACGTCCTCGTCGGTAGCGGAGCACAGTGAGTAGCCGTGGGTGCCGTTGGGCTCCCGGGGCAGCACAATGACGCCGTCGAGACGGCCGTACTGGTCCTCGATGAATTGCATGGTGCGGTCTACCGATTCACGCCGCAGCGGGTCCAGGTGGGACAGCTGAATGCTGTCCAGGCCGCGGGACTGCACCACGCCGCGGGCATTGCCCAGCGCCTGCAGGGTGCGGAAGGCCAGCAGCACCTGGGCGCCGCTCTCCAGGTGGCGCTCGGCAAATACCAGCGCTTCCTCGTAGTCGGAACCGGCGAGGATAAGCACCACACTGTCGCTCAGGTCCTCCAGGCGCTTATCGGGCCAGGACACCAGCTTGGTGCGGCTCTGGGCCGGCACCTGCATGCCGTTGGTCACCTCAACGTGGTGGCCCGAGAGTGCAGCCGATTCGTCGGAGGCGAGCCACACCAGGGTGGAGGCCACATCCGATGGGGTCGGGTAGCGATAGCCCAGCTCGCCCTTTTCATCGCCATCGTCATCCCGGGTGGTGATCATCAGGTCGCGGAACTCCTGCCCGGTGCTGCCTGACGGCTTGCTCTGCAGCTCGTCCATGCGGGCAAAAACGGTGTCGATACGTTGGGATTTGACCGGCCCGGGGAACAGGGTGTTAACGCGTATGCCCTTGTCTTCGCCCAGCTCGATGGCCAGGCCCTTGGACAGGGCGTTCAGGCCGCTCTTGGGCACCACGTAGGGAATACGGCCAAAGTAGTGGGTGCGCGAGAAGATGGTGGAAACGTTGATGATGGCGCCGCCGACGGACATGTGCGCCGCCGCCGCGCGCGCCATATTCCAGGGTGAGGCCAACAGGTTCATGGCAGAATCGAACATGGTCATGTCGTCGCCGCTGGCGCGCATCTCCACGTCGGTAAAGGGGATATCCCGCAGGGTGAACTTGGGGCCCGCGGCACCGGCGTTATTGATCAACACCTCGAGGCTGCCAAAGTTGTCCATGGCCGCGGCCACGATTTCCCGGCACACCTCGGGGTCGGCGCAGTCTCCGACCGCGCTAACCATGGCTTCGCG
>JASJBK010000257.1 GCA_030066555.1 Halieaceae bacterium | reverse complement strand
CAATCCCTGCGCGGTAGCCAGACCCTGGTCGTGACGGATGAAGCCGACGACCGGGACAATATCATGGTGAACTTTACCCGGCCGTCCAAACTGCGGGTCGCCTTTGAGATCAATGCCGGCAACATCATCAATGCCGGACTGACTCCCTCCCGTGAGCTCCTCACCTTCGGCGGCAGCAAGTTCGACATCGCCGAAGTCTACGCGCAAACCGAGGAAAAACTGTCTGAAGCCAGGGCGGTTGCCAGCGAGCAGCAGCGACAGCTGGCAGAGCAGCAGGCGCAGCTTGCAGAGCAGCAGGCAGAGATGGCCGCCAACCGCGCCGAGCTCACGGCAATGGTAAAGCAGCTCGTGGACGTACAGCGGGTGCTGCAGGATAGTGAAGGCCGTCTTGCACAAAGCTCGGCTGAGCTTGAGCAACAAGAGCAGGTGCTCGCAGAGAAGGAAGCCTATATAGCGAGCTATACCGAGAGAATCGAGCAGAACCTCGAGCGCCTGGAGGCGCAACAGAGAGCGATCCGCGCCCAGGAACAGCAGATCGAGGAACAGAACTCGGTACTGGTCACCCAGCTCGGTACCATCGAGAGCCAGCGCTTTACCCTGATTGCCATCGGGGCCGTGCTGCTGTTGGTGCTGGTGCTGATCGGCCTGATCCTGCGCGCCTATACCGGCAAGCATCGCCTGGCCCTTCAGCTTGAAGGCAAGACCCTGGAGCTGGGCGTCGCCAACGAAAAGCTGTTGGAACTGACCGAGGCGAAGAGTCGTTTCCTGTCGACCATGAGTCACGAAATCCGCACGCCGATGAACGGCGTGATCGGCATGGCGGAGCTGCTGGAGGGCACCGATCTGTCCAGCCAGCAGGAGGAGTATGTCTCGCTGATCCTGCGCTCTGCCGACACCTTGCTCGGTTTGATCAACGACATACTCGACTTTTCCAAGATCGAGGCCGGCCGCCTGGACCTGGAAGCCATTCCTTTCAACCTGCGTGAAGTGTTGGGGGATACCCTGCAGACCCTGGCGCTGCGCGCCAACGAGAAGGGTCTGGAGCTGACCTTCCATATACCGCCGGACGTGCCGGACTGGCTGGTCGGCGACCCCCTGCGCCTGCGCCAGGTGATGGTCAACCTGGTGGGCAATGCCATCAAGTTCACCGACGCCGGCGAGGTTGCCGTCGACCTGCAGTTGGGGTCACAACGGGAGAACGACGTTCACCTCCAGTTCGAGGTGCGCGACACGGGCATCGGCATCTCCGAGGCCCAGCAACGCAAGATCTTCCAGGCCTTTGGACAGGCGGACTCATCGACCACGCGGCAATTCGGTGGCACCGGCCTGGGCCTGGCCATTGCCGGCCAGCTGGTGCAGATGATGGGCGGGGCGCTGCTGGTGCGCAGCGAACCGGGGGAGGGCAGTACTTTCTATTTCGGCGCCGACTTCCCGCTACCCGAAGGTCCCCAGGTGGTCGCCCTGCAGCCTGAGGAATTGCAGGGTCTGCGCGCGCTGGTGGTCGACGATAACGAGACCAACCGCATGATCCTCGAGGAACTGCTGGTTAACTGGGGCATGGTCGCCGAGGTGGTCATTGGCGGTGAGGAGGCGCTGGCGGCGCTGGAGCGCGCCGAGCGCGACAGCAACCCCTTCGCCATAGCCCTGCTGGACGTGATGATGCCGCGCATGGATGGCTTCGAGCTGGCCGCGAGGATTCGTCAGCGGCCGGACCATGAGGCCATGCGCATTCTCATGTTGACCTCCGCCGGGCGCGAAAACACCGACGAGATCCGCGAGCGACTGGAAATCTCCCGGGTGCTGCTCAAGCCCACCAAGCATTCCAACCTGCAGCGGGCCATTACCGATGCGCTGGGCGTGACCGAGGCCAGCATCGAGAAGAAGTCCCTGGAGGTGCCGAAGGGCGTGGCGCCGCGCCGGGTGTTGCTGGTGGAAGACAATCCGGTCAACCTGCGGGTCGCAACAGAGCTGTTGGGCCGGCGCGGCCACAGCATCGAAGTGGTGACCAATGGCAAGGAGGCAGTGGAAGCCACGGCCATGCAGTCTTTCGATGTGGTGCTGATGGATGTGCACATGCCGGTGATGGATGGCCTGACGGCCACGCGCATCATCCGCGACCGGGAGCACGGCAGCGGCCAACATCTGCATATCGTCGCCCTCACCGCCGGTGCCACCGTGGAGGACAGGGAGAACAGCCTGTCTGCCGGCATGGACAGTTTCGTCACCAAGCCGTTCCGCGCCGAGGAACTGATCCAGGCGGTGGAGGGGGTGGCTGCGGAAATGCCCGCCGAGCTGCTGCAGGAACCTGAGCCGGCGCCGTCCGCCGCTGATGAGCCCTGCCTCGACTGGGACGACGCGCTGCGCAAACTCGAGGGGGATGAGGAATTCCTGCGCGAGCTCGCCGAGATGTTCCTGGTCCAGTACCCCGGCCTGCTGACGACGGTGGAGGAGGCGGTCGCCAATGCAGCGGGCGACGAGTTGCAGCGCGCCGCACATGCATTGAAGGGGTCCTCACAGGTCATCGGCGGCAAGGCCGCGGCGGCGACGGCCCTGCACCTTGAAAATCTTGGCCGTGCCGGCAAGCTCGACGAGGCTGTGGCTGAACTGGCCCTCCTCAGGGCCAGGCTCGACGACCTTAAACTGGCATTGATGTCAGAGCTTCCGGAAACGCAGGTCTGATGATGCTGGCGGGCTAGTCCGGCAGGTCTGCGCGCAGGGAATCCACCACCGCCCGAAACTGTTCGCGGTTTTCATCACTGAGCGAGGCCAGGGTTTCGTGGGCGCTGAGAATACGCGCGCCCTGTTGCTGGGGAGTGAGGCTGGCGGTTTCGACAGCCGCCATGGTGGCCGGCAGGGGTCTCGTCTCGGGCTCGATATGCTCAAGCACCGCGCTCATGCTCAGTTCATCGAACAGCTTGCGCACCGCGTCTGAAACGCATTGCAGGCGCACCCGGTCGGCGTTGGCGGTAACGATTTCATGGACAGTGCCCAGGCAGGTGCTGTCCATATGTTCGCACTGGGAGAAATCCAGCGTCAGCATTACGCCGCTCGCCAGCAGTTCACGCGCAGATTCCAGCAGGCCGTGGGCACACAACCAGGTGACCGAACCAACGATGGCGATATACCCCTGGCCCTCCGCTGCACCGGCGGCGATATGCGGCTGGACGGGGGTGGGCACCTCGGCGGGTGGCTCGGCGGGTGGCTTAGTCGCCTCCGGTCGCGGCTTTCTTGGTGTGGCGGCTTCATCGGAACGACTCACACCTTCGCCGCGCTCGAGCAGCAACAGCGTGATGTCATCGCGCTCGCCGCCGACGTCGCGGATGGCGTCCTTGAACAGGCTGCTCAGCAGCTGGGCGCGGTCGGTGATCCGCGCCATGCCGTCGGCCAGATCGTCCACTTGCGGCGAATCCGGCCCACCCTCCAGCACGCCGTCGGTATAGAGCATCAGGCGGTCGCCTGTCTGAAGCTCGAAGCTGTGTTCGCTGTAGCTGGGATATTCCTCGAGGCCCAGCGCCGGTCCCGTGCGCGCCAGCCGTTGTGCCTCACCTTCCAGCGGCCTGACCACGCAGGCTGGATGGCCGGCAGAGGCGAGCTGGCCAGCGCCGGTTTTGAGGTCCAGCAGGATATAGCTGGCGGTAATGAATGCGCCCGGGGCCGACAGCATCTCGAACAGGCTGTGGTTCAGCTCTGTCAGGACCTGTTGTGGCTGCAGGATGCAGCCTTCCTCGTCGACAAGCCGCAGGCGCAGTTTGAACAGCACCGATAGCATCGCTGCGGCGACACCGTGCCCGGCGGCGTCGGCGATCACCAGCCCGAGGTGATTGTCATCCAGAACGATGGCGTCGTAGAAGTCGCCGCCGACGCTGCTGCCGGGGCTGTACAGGGTTTCCATGCACCAGCCCGGAATGGCGGGCGACTGCTGCGGCAACAGGGCCCGCTGGATCACCTCGGCCCGGTCCAGGTCCGCCTGGATCGTCGCGGCCTGTTCTTCGAGCACGCGGCAGACGGTCTGCAGCTGGTTGACCTTTTCGGCGAGCTGTACGTTGCTGCTCTCCAGTTCCCCGTAGAGCCGCTTGCGCTCGCGCATCAGCTCGATCTGGTCCAGGGCGTTGCGCACCGCCACCCGCACCCGCGGCACTTCCGGCGGTTTGGCCAGGTAATCGAAGGCGCCCAGTTGCAGGGCTTCAACGGCGGCGTCGAAGGTGTCCAGCCCGGACAGCACAATCCACAGGGGCTCCGGGCAGTGTTCCTGGGCCCACTTCATCAACGCCAGGCCGTCCATGTTGGGCATCACCACGTCGGTGACCACCACGTCGACCCGCCGGTTGCGCAACACCTCCTGCGCGGCGAGGCCGTCTTCCTCCTCGAGGATCTCCGCGGCGTCCAGCTGGCTCAGGCCCCGGCTGACAATCTTTCGCACCATAGGGTCGTCGTCCACGACGAGGAATATGCGGCCCTCGGTGGTATCCCCCGGTGCTGATTGAGATTGTTCGCCCGCCATCGCCGGTCTCCTGGCGCTTGCTGCCATCCTTATAATTGTAGGCCAGAACCTGAAGAATTCGCCGACAGGCATGCGATCCGCCGGCAAATCGCCGATAATGTCCGGTTTACGTGATAGCGCCGGCGCAGCCCATGTCCAAACCCTTTGAAGTCGTCTCTGAATACCGCCCCACGGGTGACCAGCCCCAGGCCATCGCCCAGCTGGTGGAGGGCGTGCAGGCGGGCCTGGCGTCGCAGATCCTGCTGGGGGTCACGGGCTCGGGCAAGACCTTTACCGTGGCCAACGTGGTGCAGGAGCTGCAGCGGCCGACGATCGTCATGGCCCCCAACAAGACCCTGGCCGCGCAGCTGTATGGCGAGTTCAAGGAGTTCTTCCCCAATAACGCGGTGGAGTACTTCGTCTCCTATTACGACTACTACCAGCCGGAGGCCTACGTGCCGTCTTCTGATACCTATATCGAGAAAGACGCCTCCATCAACGATCACGTCGAGCAGATGCGGCTGTCGGCCACCAAGGCCCTGCTGGAACGCAAGGACTGCCTGGTGGTGGCCACCGTGTCGGCGATTTACGGCCTCGGCGACCCGGAATCCTACTTCCGCATGGTGCTGCACATTTCTCGCGGTGAGCAGATCGACCAGCGCGGCATCCTGCGCCAGCTCGCAGAGCTGCAATACACCCGCAACGACATGGACTTCAAGCGCGGTACCTACCGGGTGCGGGGTGACGTGGTGGATATCTTCCCGGCCGATGCCGAGAAGGACGGCATCCGCGTGGAGCTGTTTGACGAGGAAGTCGAGAAGATCAGCGTGTTCGACCCGCTCACCGGCGCCGTCGAGCGGGATGTGCCGCGGGTCACCATCTTCCCCAAGACCCACTACGTGACCACCCGCGACAAGGTCCTCGGCGCGGTGGGGCAGATAGAAGAAGAGCTGGAGGTGCGCCTCAAGCAGCTCAAGGAAAACAACAAGCTGCTGGAAGCCCAGCGCCTTGAGCAGCGCACCCGCTACGACGTGGAGATGATGCGCGAGCTGGGTTACTGCCAGGGGGTGGAGAACTACTCCCGCTACCTGTCGGGCCGCGCGCCCGGCCAGCCGCCGCCCACCCTGTTCGACTACCTGCCGAAGGATGCGCTGGTGGTGGTGGACGAGTCCCACGTCTCCGTGCCGCAGATCGGCGGCATGTACCGCGGCGACCGGGCGCGGAAGGAGACGCTGGTCGAATATGGCTTCCGGCTGCCCTCGGCGCTGGATAACCGGCCCCTGAGATTCGAGGAGTGGGAGGGCATGGTGCCGCAGGCAATTTTCGTGTCCGCCACACCGGGCCCTTACGAACTGGAACACGCCGGTCGTACGGTTGACCAGGTGGTGCGCCCCACCGGCCTGGTGGACCCGGTGGTCGAAGTGCGGCCCGCCACTACCCAGGTGGACGACCTGCTCTCAGAAATCCAGGAAACCGTGGCCAAAGGAGACCGGGTGCTGGTCACCACGCTCACCAAACGTATGGCCGAGGACCTCACCGAGTACCTGGGCGAGCACGACGTGAAGGTGCGCTACCTGCACTCCGATATCGATACCGTGGAGCGGGTGGAGATCATCCGCGACCTGCGGCTTGGCGAGTTCGACGTGCTGGTGGGTATCAACCTGCTGCGCGAGGGCCTGGATATGCCCGAGGTCTCGCTGGTGGCGATTCTCGATGCCGACAAGGAGGGCTTCCTGCGCTCGGACCGCTCGCTGATCCAGACCATCGGCCGCGCCGCGCGCAAC
>JASJBK010000048.1 GCA_030066555.1 Halieaceae bacterium | reverse complement strand
TACCAATGCCCATCGCACGGTGCTGGACCTCAAGCTGGACCGCACCGGCATCGGGCGCTGGTTCGACGAAATGGTGGTATCCCATGACTACAAGGTGCCCAAGGAGGATCTCGAATTCTGGCATCGCCTGCACGCCACCCACCCCTTTACCCCGGCCCGCACCCTGTTGATCGACGATAACGAATCGGTACTGGACGCCGCCCGGCGCTACGGGATCGCCCACCTGCTGACCCTGCTGCAGCCCGACAGCAAGCTCGACAAGCGCCTGGAGACGCGTTTTCCGGGCATTCATCACTTCGATGAAATCATGCCCGACGGGCAGCTTTGATACACTGCTGCCCATGGACAAGATTCGACTCGACAAGTGGCTGTGGGCGGCCCGCTTCTTCAAGACGCGCAGCCTCGCCAAGCAGGCCATCGAGGGCGGCAAAGTGCAGCTTGGGGGCCAGCGGGTCAAGGTAAGCAAGGAAATCGCCGCCGGTGACCAGCTGCGCATCCGCCAGGGCTGGGACGAGAAGGACGTCGTCGTACTGGCCCTGTCAGACCAACGCCGCGGCGCCCCGGAAGCGCGAGCCCTCTACGAGGAAACCCCGGACAGCCTGCGCAGGCGCGAGGAGCACGCGGCGGCCCGCAAGGCGGCCGGCGGCATGCTAGACCACCCGGTCTCGCGCCCCACCAAGAAACAGCGCCGCCAGATTCACCGCTTCAAGCAGGACATATGAGCACTGAGCGAAACCTGACCAGGAAATTCATTTTCGAGGAAGCGGATATCCGCGGCGAAATCGTGCACCTGGACAGCGCCTACCGCGACATTCTCGCGATCCACGCCTACCCTGCCGGGGTGGCGCGTCAGCTCGGCGAGTTCCTGGCTGCCGCAGTGCTGCTGAGCACCACCATCAAGTTCGAGGGACGGCTGATCCTGCAGGCGCAGGGCGACGGCGAGCTGCCGCTGCTGATGGCCGAGTGCAACAACAACCTGGAGGTGCGGGCCATCGCCCGCGGCGCCGAGACTGCCACCGCCAGCGAATTTACCGCACTGTTCGGCTCTGGCCACCTGGCGATCACCATCGAGCCCAACGAGGGCCAACGCTACCAGGGCATCGTGCCATTGGACAGCGGCAGCCTGGCCGGTTGTATCGAAAGCTATTTCGAGAATTCAGAGCAGTTGGCCACCCGCCTGTGGCTGGCCAGCGACGGTGAGGTGGCCTCCGGCCTGCTATTGCAGCAGCTGCCGGAGCAGGTCACCCAGGATGCGGTTGTCAGGGCCGGGCAATGGGAACACGCCTGTACCCTGGCAGAGACCGTGGAGCGTGCTGAAGTACTGGAGCTGGAGCAGGAAACCCTGCTCTATCGACTGTTCCACGAGGACAAGGTACGCCTGTTTGCCGGCGAGCTCGTGCGCTTCGCCTGCAGTTGCTCATGGGAGCGCTGCCACAATGCGCTGCTGTCGATCGGCCCTACCGAGCTGCTGAAGCTGCTCGACGAGGAACCCGAGATAAAGATGGACTGTGAGTTCTGCAACGCTCAGTACCGCTTCCAACGCCCGGACTTTACCGCCCAGTTGGGCGACGCCACTTCAGGCGCCCTGCACTGACTCCCGGGGTGACTCCCCGCTGCGCAAAACCGGGCGCTTGCGGCGGATAAACTTGTCCTGGAACTGTTCACCAAACAGGTACAGGGCCGGCACCAGCAACAGCGTCACCGCGGTGGCAAACAGCACACCGAAGGCCAGCGAAATCACCATCGGAATCAGGAACTGCGCCTGCACGCTGGTTTCCGACATGATCGGCAGAAGGCCGATAAATGTCGTCAGGGAGGTGAGGATAATCGGCCGGAAACGGTCCTGCCCGCCCTGTAGCAGCGACTCCAGCACTGACAGCCCCTGGGCCCTGAGCTGGTTGATGCGGTCGATCAACACCAGGTTGTCGTTCACCACCACCCCGGCGCAGGCCAGCACACCCATCAGCGAGAACATGCTGATCTCGCGACCCATGATGATATGGCCCCAGATGGCGCCCATGATGCCGAACGGGATGGCGGTGAGAATCAGCACCGGCTGCCAGTAGGAGCGGAACGGAATCGCCATCAACCCATAGATGATCAGCATCGACAGGCCCATGTACTTGATCAGGGCCGCCGAGAACTCCTGCTGCTCCTGCAACTCACCGTCCAGGGCCATGGAGAGGCCAGGATACAGGGTCCGCCAGCGCGGCAGGTCGCGGCGCAGGATCTCATCTACCACCGCGCGCGGGCTGGACTTGCCTTCCTGCACCTCGGCGGTCACTTCCAGGGTGCGCTTGCGGTCCTTACGCTCGATGGTCTGGTAGCCGCTCACATAACGCACTTCGGCGACGGTCTCGAAGGGCACCTCGCGCCCGTCGGGGGTGCGAATACGCATTTCGTTGAGATTGTCGACGGAAACCCGCTCTTGTTCCGGGTAGCGCACCATCACCTTGACGTCTTCACGGGTGCGCGGGATGCGCTGGGCCTCGGCACCATAGAAAGCGCGCCGCACCTGCTGGGCGAGGTCGGCCAGGGTGATACCCAGGTTCTCTGCAGCGGGCTTCAGGTCCAGCTCGATCTCTTCCCTGGGTGCCTGCAGGCTGTCATTGACGTTGTAGACGCCCGGGTAACTGAGCAGGGTGGCACGCAACTCCTCCGCCACGCTCTGCAGGTCTTCCACCGAAGGCGAGGCCAGTACCAGGCGAATCGGTTCGTCATCATCTCGAATGGTGTAATCGAGGGTGAAATCCTCCACCTCTCCCAGATCGTCGATCTGCTCGCGCCAGTACTCGCTGACCTCGGCGATGTTGACATCCTTGTTCTCCAGTTCCATCCAGACATCAATCTGGTTGTCCCTGCCCCTCGAGTTGATCAGGCCAATGACCGGGCCCTCACGGTTAAGCTCGTCACGGCTGTTATAGGCCTGCTTGGTACGGATGGCCGCGGCTTCCACCTGTTGCAGGCGATCCAGGGTGTCCTGGAAGGCAATGCCTTCCTTTAACTCCACCTGGGCTACCACCCAGTCGGAAGTCACCGAGGGGAAGAAACCGGACTTGATCCAACCGCCGGCATAAATGCTCAGGGTCAGCAGCAGCGACACAAAGAACAGGCTCAGGGTCAGCAGGTTGCGACTGAGACTGCGCTCCAGGAAGGGCCGGTAGCGGTTGGCCGCAAAGCTGACCATCGCATCTGCGCAGCGCTCCCGCGACCGCTCGAGACTCGCCAACCAGCCACTACGCGCGGGCTTCACGGGTCGCATGTGTGCGAGGTGGGCGGGCAGGATCAGCATGCACTCCACTAGCGAGAATGCCAGCGCGAGGGTAACTACAGTCGGGATAGACTTGGCCACGTCCGCCATATCGCCAGGCATGAACCACATGGGCGCGAAGAAAATCATGGTCGAAATTACCGCGAACATCACCGGTTTCACCACGCCCTGGGCGCCGAGGATGGCGCCATGGTCCCCGAGGTCGCCACTGGTTTGCCGGGAGTGTATCGACTCGCCGACAATAATGGCGTCGTCCACCACGATCCCCAGTATCAACAGGAATGCAAACAGCGAGATCATGTGCAGCCGCACGCCGGTGTAGGGCAGGATGAAGAAGGTGCCCAGGAAAGCCACCGCGATACCCACGCAGACCCAGATCGCCAGCATCGGCCGCAGGAACAGCACCAGTACTGCAAACACCAGGATCAGTCCACCCACGCCGTTCTTGACCAGGGTTTCCACGCGGCTGGCGAAGGGCACTGACTGGTCGCGCCACATGGTCAGGCTGACGCCCTCCGGTAGCCTCGGCGTCGCCTCCTCCACCCAGCGGGCGACGCTCTCGCTGGTCAGCAGCACATTGGGCCGGGATGTCACGAACACCTGGAGTTCATGGGAAGGCGTGTCGTTGAGACGGCTGCGTACGTCCATGTCTTCGAACCCGTCGATAACGGTGGCAACATCCCCAAGCAACACGCGGGTACCGTCGCGCTTGCTGACCAGCACAATGTTCTCGAAGTCCGCCCGCTCATAGGCCTGGCCGCGGGTCTGGAGGCGGATATCACCGGTCTCCGCCTTGATGGTGCCGGCAGGAAGGTTGAGGGACGAGGTCTGGATGGCACGCACCACATCGTCGAAGCGCAGCCCGTAGCGCCGCAGGGTGTACTCGGAAACTTCGACCGACACTTCGTAGGGGCGCGGTGAAATGACCTCCACCACGGAGACATAAGGTTGCGCTGCCAGGTCGTCACGCAAGGTCTCCGCAAGGGCCTTGAGATTCTCCTCTCCGATGTCTCCTGCGACGGTGACCGAAACCATGTGCCGCCGGTGGGCAAGCTCGGTAATGATCGGCCGCTCGGCCTCGGCCGGGAAGGTCGTGATGGCATCGACGCGAGTTTTAACCTCTGCGGTAAGCCGTTGCATATCATAGCCGCGCTCAGCTTCGACCAGCACGGTACCCATGCCCTCCCGGGCGGTAGAGCGGATTTCCTTGACGCCATTGAGATCGTGCACGGCTTCCTCGATGCGCACGCAAATCTGCTCTTCCACCTCGCCGGGGCCGGCGCCCAGATAGGGCATGGACACACTGACCATGTTCAATTCGATTTCGGGGAAGAACTGCTTCTCCAGGGCCGGCACCCCGGTGAAACCGCCGACGATGATCAGCACCATCAGCAAGTTGGCGGCAATCGGGTTGCGAACGAACCAGGCAATCACGACTTAACCCCCGTTGCCGACGCTGCCCAACAGGCCATCAACGTTGCGGACAGTCACCGCCATGCCCTCCACTGCCACTGCCGGCTGGGAAACGACCACCTGGTCGCTATCGGTGAGGCCCTGCACCCAGACCTGGCGTCGCGCACTCTTCAGAACCCTTACCGGGCGAGTCGCCAGCCGTTCCTCGGCATCCACCAGCAGCACCGTGCCGTCGTTGCGCAGGGCGTTACGCGGCAGGGTGACCACCTGGTCGAGCTGGCGCCCCTGGATCTCGGCTTCAACAAACAGGCCGATGGACAGCGGAGGCCGCTCGCTGCCAGCCGTCGGCTCAAAGGGTTTCTCCACTTCCACCACGGCGTAGATAACGCGGCTGTCGACATCGATGCTGCCCTCGGTTCGCACCACGCGCCCGGGCCACTGCCACTCACGGTCGGCGAAGCGCGCAGTCAGGGTCACGGCTGCCTGTGACGGCATGCTGTCGCCACTGCGGAAATTGAGCGGCAGGTCCAGCAGCGCCACCTGGCGATCGGTGAGCGGCAGACGCACTTCCACGACATCGGTGTCGTAGACCTTCGCCACGGGTGTGCCGGGGGTGATGTACTGGCCCACGTCCACCATCTTCTCGCGGATGCGGCCGTTGAACGGCACACTGATCGACGTGCGCGCCAGGTTGAGCCGGGCCTGTTCGACATTGGCTTTCGCCGCTTCCAGTGCGGCTTCGGCGCCGGCGAGCTGGGGCTTGCGCAGGAACAGCTGATTTGCCTCATCATTGCCGAGGTCGCGCCACTCGCGCGCCGCCTGGCGGTTGCGGCCCTTCTCCTGTGCCACCAGCTGCGCGGCATCTGCCACCTGCGCCTCGGCGCGGATTAACTCGAGCCGATAATCAGCCTCCTCCAGCTGTACCAGCACGGTACCGGCGTCGAAAAATCCGCCGTCAGCGAAGTGCTGGTCGGCAGCGACCACAATGCCGCCCACCTGACTGACAATGTTGATCTCACGACGGGGGCGCACCGTGCCCTGGCTGGTGGCGGTCAGCGTCATTTCGCCGGGTTGCGCCATGATGACTTCCACCAACGGCGGCGGCGGTAACTCCTGCTCCACCGCCTCAGGGCGAGGCTTGCCAGTCAGGATCACCACTGACAGTGCGATGCCAACTGTCATGACCAGGCCAGGCAGGAAGTATCTGTGTTTGAGCATTCAGTGCCGCCGTTCGCGCAACGTATTGATTTAGAAGTATACGCCTCGAGAGCCACCGGGGATTATTGCTTTGCTTTTCTTAACGCAGCCGCCAGCGGCTACCAGCGATATTGGTAGAGGAAGCCCAGGGTATCGAAATCGTTGCCAATGCGGGTGCTGACGCCGCGGCTGGCATAGAACTTCAGCGAGTTGTGGGGATTGATCGGCCAACCCAGGGTCACTCCAACCCGGGAGTTGTCCTGGCGATCGTCCTGGCGCACACCGTCGCGCTCGGTGCGCCCGCCCCAGAAGTAGTTGCCGTTGATCGACAGCCAGCGCCCCCTGCTCAGGAAGTAGATCACGTGCGCCTGCACCTGGTAGAGCGGGTCCTGCTCAAGCTCGGTGCGACCGGCAAAGCGATCATTCTTGGTAAATAAGGCCGCCGACACCGCCGCATCGGCACCCCAGCGGCCCCAGCGATTGGAGATACCCAGCTCAGGGCGAAACTCCCAGCGATTGGCGCTGTGATTGATCAGGTTTTCGTTGTTGTAGTCGCCGAGCGGCGCGCGCACCCTGAGCCCCGCGCCAATTACCCGATGCTGCGGCGTGCGGCGAAACTCTTCGAGGCTCAGCGCCGGCGCACCATAGAACAGGTAGATCAGGTTGATGATGGGGTCGGCGGCGCCGCAGCGATCGCCCTGGACAAATTCGCCGTTGAGAAAGGCATCACCCTTGAAGCAGGTGCGGGGGACCACCACACTTACGCGCCCCGCCTTGCCCCACAGGTCCAGGGTGCGCAGATAGGCGGCCACGAAGGTGTCGACCTCCATCTCGGCGTCTGTAATAGGCACGCCCGGTGCCGGGTTCAGTTCACCTTCAGAGTAGGCATAGCCGGCTGCAAAAAACTGCTGCCCCACCGGCAGATTGGCATAGGCGCGCGGCTCCAGGTCCTGCGCCTGAGCGGCACCGGCAGCGGCGAGCAACGTGAGAAAAATTACCAGTAAGTGTCTGATTATTAGTATGCCGTTTCTAATAAATCCCCGTAGCTTGTGAGTATAGCGCTGACAACGGCGCGCCATTCACCAACAGAACATCGAGGGAGATGAAACATGGCAACTCAAGCAACCGCCGCCAAGGCCAAGGCAAAAGCCAAGAAGGCTCCGGCACGCAAGTCCGCTGCCAAGAAGGCCGCCGCCAAGAAGACCACCGCGAAAAAGACCGCTGCGAAGAAGCCGGTTCAGCCGACTTTCGCTGAAAAGGCCCAGGAAAACGCACGCAATGTATTCCTCGCCGGCCTGGGTTTCTACGGCAAGGCTTTTGAAGAAGCACAAAGCCAGCTGGAAGAAGCTGAGAAGCGCATGAAGGCCCGCCAGAAGAAGGCGGAAAACATGTTCAACGACCTGGTCAAGCACGGCGAAAAGGTCGAAAGCAAGGCCAAGAAGCGCCTCAAGGACATCGAGCTTCCCGAACTGAAGCTGGCTGACACGGACGAGCTGCGCACTGAAATCCGCGCCCGCCTCGACAAGGCCCGCGACAGCTTCGAATCACTGCGCGAGACCATCACCTCGAAGGCAGCCTGAGTTTATACCCGGACGTTTAGTCCAGGTTCTACAGTGCGCCCAGAGCGCATTTTTTGGGGGTCCTAGTGACCCCCTTTTTTTGTATGATCGAAAGCCCCATCCCGCAAGGCGACGATCATGAGCAACGATAACTCCGACAAGCCCTCCGACATCGCCCGCAATATCTGGCTGGCCGGTCTTGGCGCCTATGGCAAGGCCATCCGCGACGCCCAGGGCAAGCTCGAGGAAGCCGCCAAGGAACCGCCGCGGCTGTTTCGCGAGCTGGTCGAGAAAGGCAGCCGGCTCGAGGACGAAGTGCGGGACTCCCTGTCTTCGATCCGCAGGACCAGCAGCCTCAGCGTGGAAGAGCGCATTGGCCGGGTACGCGACACCTTCCACCTGAACCTGGGGCGCAGTGACGAGATCGAGGCCATCAACGCCCGGCTGGACGCGCTGGAAAGCAAGCTGGATTCGTTGGTGGCGAGCCTTGCCAAGAAACCCGCGCGCAAGCGGGCTGCTGCAAAAAAGCCGCCGGCAAAGAAAAAGGCCACCGGCAGCAAGACAACCCCGGCCAGGAAGAAGGCACCGGCGCGCAAAAAGGCTGCCGCCAGAAAAAGCACCACCCCCGCCCGCAAGCGCCGCTAAGTCCACTGCCTGCGCGCCATGAAAACCCGGGATCGCATCCTCCACTCCAGTCTCGCGCTGTTTAACCACGAGGGAGAGCCCAATACCACTACGGTTGATATCGCCAATGAGCTGGATATCAGTCCGGGTAATCTCTACTACCACTTCAAGGGCAAGGACGTGATCATCGCCGAGCTCTTCGACCAGTACGAGCACGGCATCACCGAAATTCTAAAGGCGCCCATCGACCGCCCGCTCAGTGTGGAAGACAACTGGTTCTACCTGTATGTGGTGTTTGAGGAGATGTACAAATACCGCTTTCTCTACCGCAACCTCAGCGACCTGCTCGCGCGCTATCCCGAGCTGGGCCGGCGTTTTCGGCGCCTTGTCGACCTCAAGCACGCGGCGATTACCGCAGTATGGCGCACCCTCAGCGAAGCCGCGGTGGTCAGTACCAGCGACGAGGAAGCCGAGGCTCTGGTCGACAACATGGTGTTACTGCTGACCTACTGGCTCAACTACGACCACCTGC
This sequence comes from Halieaceae bacterium, assembly GCA_030066555.1. GTDB lineage: Bacteria > Pseudomonadota > Gammaproteobacteria > Pseudomonadales > Halieaceae > JANQIO01. The sequence goes on along the minus strand of JASJBK010000048.1, from coordinate 39,320 downwards.
TGCACCAGGACCGCCCCCCGGCGCTGATCATTCACCAGGGTGTTTACCAGCTGATGAGCATGATCGCTCCCTACCTGGGTGAGCAGCAGCGCGACTTCTACGAGCAGGTGCGCAACATCTACCGCACCCTCATCGCTCCCGCCGCAGCAAAATAACGTCATTGCCGACAAACACCGGCCGGGCGTCTCGGCATTCACCCCACCAGGTCCAGGTGTCGCGGGAGAAAAAACTCACGTGGGTCAGGTCATTCTTGTAGTGCCAGCCCGCAAAGGCGTTCGCGTCAATCACCAGCTTGGTCATGATGCCGAGCCAGCCGCCCGGCCGCAGCATGGCCCACAGCCGTTCCAGCTCTTCGCCGGGCCGGTGCAGGTGTTCGACCACTTCGGTGGCGGTGATGAAGTCGTAGCGACGCGACAGTGGCGTGCGGTCGGGAAAGAAGAAGGGGTCGTAGCGGGACACGTCGTGGCCCGCCTCACGCAGCATGGCCACCAGCGCCGGACCCGGGCCACAGCCGAAGTCCAGGCCGCGGGCATTGCCCGGCAGGCGCTCCATCAGCGGCGTGGCGAGACGGGACAGGAAGCCGCGGTAGCCCTCATCGGCCGGGTCGTTCTCGTGCAGGCTGTACTCGGCGCGCTCGCTCTCGAGGTCGAGAAAATAGCGTGGCGGTACGTAAACCAGCTGGCAGTCGACGCAGCGCAGATACTCACGCTGGCCGTCGCGATGAAAAAACTCCGCCCCAGACGCGCCGCATAGAGGACAATGCATCAACGGCTCGCCTCAGGGTCTATACTCATTCGCAGTGGGCCTCGGCCCGACATCCCCGCCCCGAATGGGCGCCTCACTGCACGGAGATTAGCATGACCATCCAAGTTGGCGACAAAGTACCCAGCGTCACTCTCAAAGTAATGGGACCCCAGGGTCCGGAAGACATCACCACAGACGAGATCTTCTCGGGCAAGAAAGTGGTGATGTTCGCGGTACCCGGCGCCTTCACACCGGGCTGCTCCATGACGCACCTGCCGGGCTTCGTGGTCCATGCCGACAAGATCAAGGCCAAGGGCGTGGACACCATCGCCTGCCTGTCGGTCAACGACGCTTTCGTCATGGGCGCCTGGGGCGAAGCGCAGAATGCCGCGGAAATCCTGATGCTGGCCGACGGCAACGGCGAGCTCACCGAGGCCCTGGGCCTGGTGCTGGACGGTAGCGGTTTCGGCATGGGTAGCCGCAGCCAGCGTTACGCGATGGTCGTGGAAGACGGCGCCGTGACCCACCTGAACGTTGAGCCGGGTGCAGGCATCGAGGTCAGCTCCGCAGAAGCCATGATGGAACTGCTGTAAACCAGCGACACGGCCCCGGTCCGACTCGGCCGGGGCAGACTCCAGGCCCTACCCATACGCAGATACAACAATAAACCAATGGAAGCTGCCATGAGCGATCGCGCCAATTTCGGACACGACACCACCACTGACCAGGTGCTGGAGGGCATCGACCTTACCGAAGCCCGCGCCCTGGTGACCGGCGGCACCGCCGGGCTGGGAGTTGAAACAGCGCGCACCCTGGCAGCACACGGCGCCGCCGTGACCCTGACCGCGCGCAACATGGTCCGCGGCGAAGAAGTCGTCGCCGACATTCGTGAATCCACCGGCAACCAGGCAGTCGACGTGATGGAACTGGAGCTGGGTTCGCTGGCCAGCATCCGCGCCTTTACCGATGCCTACCTGGCCCGCTACGACACGCTCAACATCCTGATCAACAACGCCGGCATCATGGCCTGTCCCCACGGCACCACCGAGGAAGGCTTCGAACTGCAATTTGGCACCAACCACCTGGGGCACTTCCTGATGACCAACCGGCTGGTGCCGGCGCTGCTCGAGGGGGCACCCGCGCGGGTGGTAGCACTAAGCTCCCGGGCCCATCACATGTCGCCGGTCGACTTCGACGACCTGGACTTCTCGGGCCGTGGCTACAACAAGTGGGCTGCCTATGGCCAGTCCAAGACCGCCAATATCCTGTTTGCCGTGGCGCTGGACGCGCGCCTGCGCAACCGCGGCGTACGCGCCTATGCCGTGCATCCCGGCGTCATCGAGACCGAGCTGAGCCGCCATATGGACGACGAGGATCGGGCCCTCATCAACGCCCGCGCCGAGCAGATCGGCAACTGGACCCTGAAGTCCACCGCCGCCGGCGCCGCCACCTCGGTATACGCTGCCACCGCGCCAGAACTGGACGGACAGGGCGCTGTCTACCTGGAGGATTGCGGGGTGGCGCCGATCGAGAATGAATCCACCAGCCACGGCGTGCGCGCCTACGCGCTGGATGAAGACGCCGCCGAGCGTCTGTGGCGCGTCTCCGAGGAGCTGGTCGGGGAAAACTTCAGCTTCTGACGGCTTCTGTTTAAGATAGTCGTACCATGAAAACCATGCTCATGACCTGGCTTACGACCGGTACTTTCCTGGGCGCCGTGGTCGGTCTCATTATCTATATCTTCACAAGAGACGCCGCCACCGCCACCCTGGCCGGCGTATTCGGGGGCTTTATCGGCGGGGCCGGGGCGGCCGCACTCAGCGGCTATATAGACCAGCGGGTGCGCGAGAACTCCGAGGAAGAGCAGGACTCACAGCCCGGCAGCTAACTCAGCTGGCCAGGGCGTTGGTGCTCTCGAAGATCCGGTCGGCGTTGGCCTCCACGAAACCCTGGTAGAGCGAGCCGTCCGCCTGCGGATAGCGGCGGGCAAACTCGTAGAAACACCCGGGAATGACCTGCGCACCGTCACTGAATTCCACCTTCACCCGATCGGCCAGGGTGGATGATTGCTCCAACAGCACGGAGGGCGATCCCTTGATTTCTCCACCCGAGGTATTCAACACGAAACCTGCCGCCTTGAGCGCCCTGTTGACCGCAGCGACCGAGCCAAAACCTCTCAGTGCATTGACGTCGACAGTGAAGTGGTTGGCCCTGAAGCCGTGGGCGGCCAGCCATCCTGCATACTCGCTTTCCTGCAGCAGCGCCCGGTAGGTGCCGAAGTCCAGGACCCAGTGCCGACCCGAGGCCAGGAATCCCGGGTTGCCGGGGGCATCGGCAGGCACCTGCTCACATAACCGGAGCACAATGTCGCGCAGCCGTGCGCTGCACTCATCCAGCAGCAGTTCGCTGATGAAAATCTTGGGAATCCCCGCTTGCGGGTGCCGATAGTAGCGCGCCCTCAACTTCTTGGCGGCAAACCGGTATTCGTCACCGACGGTAAATCCCATCCGGGCAAATAGCGGGTGCAGCGCTTCGAGCCCGAGTACCGGGGTGGCGAAGGTGCGCAGCGCGATATGGTCGTTGACGATCGGCTCACCGCCGCCGAGCAGGCCGTGAATCGCGCCGGCACTGGGCGCGTGATCGAGGAAGTCTGACCACAACAGGTCGAAGAATTTAGCGGCTTGCACAGCGAGTCCTGGGTGAGTTGCTCCAGCCCTTGTTACGCAAGCCGCCAGAAACAGATGCTTGCGACTACCAGTACACCCAGCATATTGAGGGCAAAGCCCTCCCGCACCATGCGCTGCACGCTGATCTTGCCGCTGCCATAGACCACCGTGTTGGGCGCGGTGGCCACCGGCAGCATGAAGGCGCAGCTGGCGGTCATCGCCGCCGGCACCATCAATACCTCCGGGGGAATATCAGCCGCCAGACCAGCGGCTGCGAGAATCGGCATCAGCAGGGTAGTGGTCGCCACATTGCTGGTGGTCTCGGTCATAAAGGTCACCACCAGGCAGATGATGCCGATCAGCAGCCAGATAGGCAGGTAGTTGAGCGAGGCCAGCCATTCTCCCAACACGCCGCTAAGGCCAGAGGCCACGAAACCCTTGGCCAGGCAGATACCACCAGAGAACAGGATCAACACACCCCAGGGAATAGTCACGGCCTGTTCCCAGTTCAGCAGGCGCTCGCCCTTGCCGTTGGGGATCATGAACATCAGCACCACCGCCAGCATCGCCACCGAGGCGTCGTTGGCCATGGGCAGGTCCAGCCAGGCACGCCAGCCGCCGAAGGGCTCGGTACGTGTTACCCAGGCCAGTGCGGTCAGCGCGAACACAATCATCACGCGCTGTTCTTCTACCCGCCAGGCGCCAGGTTCCGGCAGGTCGACCTCACTGGAACCGCGCAGGTTGCGAGTCAGCCAGATGCCCATCAGCGGCACCATCACCAGCACAACCGGCAGGCCCCAACTGATCCACTGCACGAAGCTCACCTCGGCCCCGGTGGTCTCGGTGAAGATCTGCATGAAGATCAGGTTGGGCGGTGTTCCGATCGGGGTGGCAATGCCGCCAACGCTGGCAGCGTAGGCCATACCCAGCAGCAGCGGCACCGCCAGTGCCTCGCCGCGGGCGCGCTCGATAATCGCCATGGACACTGGCAGTAACATCAGGGTGGTAGCGGTATTGGAAATCCACATGCTCAGCACCGCCGCCGCCGCCATGAACCCGAACACCAGCCGCCGGTCACTGTCGCTACCAAACAGGCGCATCATGTTCAGCGCCACCCGTCGGTGAGCGCCACTGGTTTCCATGGCGCGGGACAGGATAAAGCCGCCGAGCAGCAACAGAATCAGCGGGCTGCCATACGCCGCGCCCACCTCCGCCGGGGTCAGCACGCTCATCAGGGGCAGGATAGCCAGCGGCAGCAGAGAGGTGACGGGAATCGGCACCGGCTCAAAAATCCACCACACCACGCACCAGCTCGCCACCAGTGCAGTGACGGCGATCTCCCGGGAATAGCCCGCCTGCAACATGCCCACCAGCACCAGCACCGCCAACAGCGGGCCGGCAATCATTGCAATAGCGCGAACCGGCCCCGTGCTCACGGCTCGATCGTCAGGGGGAATTTAATGATCCTGTCCCCCGCGTAGGAGCCGATGTAGAGGTGCCCCGCCGCATCGACCGCCACCGTGCCACCGCCCATCGGAGCGCCCTCGCGCTCCAGGACCACCTCGGTCTCGTGACTTTCAGGGTCGATGGCAATAATCCTGAAACGCAGGTCCACAGGACCACCGTCGCTCCCGGGAATTCCGTCGACAATGGCACGCAGCCTATCGTCGTGGCTGGCCACCAGCAGGCGGCCGCGACTGTCCCAGGCAGAGTTGTCGGGGCGCGCAATGGAAAGCACGGTCACCGGGTTACCCCCGTCGAGCTTGTACTTGCCCACTTCGCTGCCAAGGTAGGCGTTCAGGTAGAAGTGCTTCTCATCGGGCGCGATGGCGATGCCGTTGGGCACCCGTGCAGCGGTGCCGGGCACAGTTTCAAATCCCGAGCTGGGCCTCCAGCGCTGTACATTCCCGCTCTCGTAACCAAACAAGGCCCTGATCGCATCCCAGGCCTGGGCATTGCGGTCGTACATGTTGGTGGCCAGGAAGCCACCGTCGGAAAGGCCCACCACATCGTTAAAGAAGAAGGGCTCCGGGGTCAGCACGCAGCCGCGCCACAAGGCCACCGGCAGGTCCTGGCGGGGCTCGAGAATCTCAAAGAACTCCACCGACTCACGGCCGCCGTGGTTGACCGCCAGCACCTGTAGGCGACCGTCGGCGCGGCGGGCCAGGTGAATCCCGTGCAACAGCATCCGGTCTGCCGGTCGCGGCGGGCAGGCAGCGTCGCCCCAGCTGGGCTCCGCCTGGGTGGCTCCCGGCGGATACAGCGGTCTTACGCTGTCATCGCGAGAGTCCAGCAGCGACAGCCCCAGGCCCTCCTGCATCTGGCTGAACACCAGGTAGCGTCCGCCGGGCAGCAGCTCGATATCCTCCGGCGCCACCAGCCCACAGATCGAGGTGATGCCGTCCACCGGGTCGCAGTCTGCCGGCGGGGCATCGGCCCAGGCGTGGCCCGCCAGCAGCAGCGCCAGCGCAATAAACGCAGTTCTCACTGTGCCCATCCGCCCGAGAACGGGATTGCCTGACCCACGAAAAAGTCGGATTCACTGGAAGCGAGGAATATCGCCAGGGCGGCGTCTTCCTCGGGGCGCGCCAGGCGCCCGGCAGGCACCTCTGCCATCAACTTTTTGAAGGCATCGGTCTGCTGGAATTGCTCGGAAAAGTACTCGGGATTCTCCACGAAGTGCTGGGCTATCAGGTTGATCTGCACATTGAAGCGCGCCGCTTCAACACCTACGCTGCGCACATAGCCCACCTGCGCGCTGCGGGCGGCACTGTAGGGTGCGGTGCCGGGAGCCGCCTTGAGACCGGTGGCACTGCCCACCACGATGATCTTGCCGGAGCGACGTTCCATCATGGCCGGCAGGGCGGCGCGCACCAGGCGATGCATCGGGTGCACCATCACGTCGAACAGGTGGTTCCAGCGCTCGTCAGACACCTTCACCGCGTAGGCCGCGTCCGAGGGCGCCGCCAGGTTGGCCACCAGCACGTCGATTTCGCCGGCCGCAGCAACCACCTCGGCGGCGGCCGCGGGCACCGTGAGATCAGTTCGGTCTTCCAGGACTTCGGCGCCTTCCTCCCGGAAAGCGTCCGCAAAAGTGGGCCCCATGAAATCATCGGCCTGGGTAATCAGGATGCGCTTGCCTTGCAGCCGTCCCGCCATTGTTATTCTCCCTTAGAGGACACCGTAGTGTAACAAGGGCACCGCCGCTTGGCCCGGAGACGCCCCGGGCTGTGGGCTGAAGGTGCCCTAGAGCAACGGCGGTATTCCCAGTAGAATCGATGGGCTATGGACAAAACACCTGCCCTGGTCGACCGCTTTGGCCGCACCGTAGATTACATTCGCCTGTCAGTGACAGACCGCTGCGATTTCCGCTGCGTGTACTGCATGGCTGAGGATATGACCTTCGTACCCAGGGCCGAGGTGCTCACCCTCGAGGAGTTGTACCGGGTGGGTGCCGCCTTTGCGGCGCTGGGCGTAAAGAAGATCCGCCTCACGGGCGGCGAACCGCTGGTGCGCCACAATGTCATGCACCTGGTGGAGCAGCTGGGCGCCATCGAGAGCCTGCGCGAACTGGTGATTACCACCAATGGCTCCCAGCTCGATCGCTACGCCGAACCGCTGCAGGCGGCCGGGGTCAGGCGCATCAATATCAGCCTCGACAGTCTCGACGACGACAAATTCCGGCGCATCACCCGCACCGGTGATCTCCAGCAGGTGCTGAGGGGTATCGACGCCGCACGCGCTGCCGGATTCGAGCGCATCAAGCTCAACACCGTGATCATGAAAGGGCGCAACGAGGAAGAAATTCTCGACCTGGTGGATTTCGCCCTCGACCGCGAGCTGGATATCTCGTTTATCGAGGAGATGCCGCTGGGCCTGATCGACGACCACGACCGGGCCCTGACCTTCTGCTCCAGCGACGAGGTGCGCGAAGTGATCGGCAGCCGCTACCAGCTCACGGCCACCACCGAGCAGACCGGCGGCCCCTCGCGCTACTGGGCGGTGTCCGGCAGCGACAGCCGGGTTGGTTTCATCTCTCCCCACAGCCACAACTTCTGCCACCTCTGCAACCGGGTGCGGGTCACCGTCGAAGGCCGACTGCTGCTGTGCCTGGGCAATGAACACAGCATGGACCTGCGCGTCCTGCTGCGTGACCCCGCTGTTGACGACGAGGCCCTCAAGCAGGCGATCGTCGCCGCCATGGACCTCAAACCCGAGAAACACCATTTCGACCTGGACGAGGAACCCGACATCGTCCGCTTCATGAACACCACTGGGGGATAAACCCCCGTACAGGAACACCCATGAACCGTGTACTTGCGCACCTGGGCAGCCGCTATCCCATCATGCAGTCGCCCATGGGCTGGATCGCCCGCTCGCAGCTGGCCTCTGCCGTCTGCAATGCCGGCGGCTTCGGCATCATCGAAACCTCATCCGGTGAAACCGAGAACTGCCAGCGGGAAATCCGCGCCATGGCCGAGCTCACCGACCAGCCCTTTGGCGTCAACCTGCCCTTACTGTTCCTGCGCGACGACAGCATGGTGCGCTTCGTGGTGGAGCACGGCGTGAAGTTCGTCACCACCTCGGCGGGCAACCCGGCCAAGTTCATCGATATGCTCAAGGATGCCGGCATTACCGTTTATCACTCGGTGGCCACCCTGAAGAGTGCCATGAAGGCGGTGGAGTGCGGCGTCGACGGCCTGATTGTCGAGGGTACGGAGGGCGGCGGTTTCAAGAACCCCGACCCGGTTGGCCTGCTGCCGCTGCTGCAGGGCATCCGCCGTCGCTGCGATATTCCCATGGTCGCCGCCGGCGGCATCAGTGACGGCATTGGCATGGCTGCCGCTTTCGCGGCCGGCGCCGAGGGCGTACAAATGGGTACTCGCTTCGTGTCCGCTGCCGAGAGCCCGGTGCACCAGAATTTCAAGAGTGCCATCGTCGAGGCCAGCGATACCGATACCTGGTTGGTCAACACCGCGGGCATGCCACCAGTGCGCGCTCGCAAGAGCGACACCACCGCCGCCCTGCGCGAGGGCGCAGATGGCTCGAAGGTGCTTGCCAACATTCTCGACCTGTATTTCGGTGGCGACCTGGAGGCCAGCGTGGCGCTGATCGGCCAGTCCGCCAGCCTGATCGACCGGGTAGAACCCGCCGCGGCCATTATCGAGCGCACGGTGAAGCAGTTCTTCGAAGTGCAGGAGCAGGCGGCCCAGCGAGCGGCTGACCACAACTTCGGCTGAGGCCCGGGCAGCAGGCAGGTCGAATCCGCTACACTAGACAATCCTCAGCAAAGGACCGCACGTGAATACCCTGGACTTCCCCCAGCTCGCCTCGGCGGCTGACATCAAGGCCGGCTTCGAGCAGCACGGATATATCTGCAGTGACGAGATTGCCACCGCCGTGTTCCTGGCCTGCCAGCTGCGCAAGCCCATCCTGGTGGAGGGGCCGCCCGGGGTTGGCAAGACCGAGCTGGCCAAGACCACCGCCAAACTGTTGGAGCTGCCGCTGATTCGCCTGCAGTGCTACGAGGGCCTGGACGAGGCCAAGGCGCTGTATGAGTGGAAGTACGGCAAGCAGTTACTGTATACGCAGGTGTTGAAGGAAAAGCTCGGCGACCTGCTACAGGGCGCCAAGGGCCTGGCGGAATCCGTAGATCGACTACATCACTTCGGCGACATCTTCTACTCCGAAGATTTTCTCGAACCGCGGCCGCTGCTCAAGGCCATGCATGAATCCGAGGGCTCGATCCTGCTGATCGACGAAGTGGACAAGTCGGACTACGAGTTCGAATCCCTGCTGCTGGAAATCCTCTCCGATTACCAGGTATCGATCCCGGAGATCGGTACCGTCAAGGCGAAGAGCTCACCCGTTGTGTTCCTGACCAGTAACAATACCCGGGATATTTCCGACGCACTCAAGCGCCGCTGCCTGCACCTCTATATCCCCTTCCCTACCACCGACCTGGAAGAGCGCATCGTACGCAGCCGGGTGCCGGATGTAGACGAGGGCCTGCGGGAGCAGATCGTGGCCTTTGTGCACTCCCTGCGCCAGCTCGACCTGAAGAAGGCGCCGGCCATCAGCGAGACCATCGACTGGGCCCGCAGCCTGCTGCTCCTGCATGCGGAACAACTCGACGAGGACACGGTGCGCAGCACCCTCAATGTGCTGCTGAAGTTCCAGGACGACATCGAGGCCACCGAGCCGGAACTCAGGAGCCTGCTCAATCCACCCAGGTCCGGCGTCGCCAGCGGCGCCTGAGCCGGTAGCACCTGAGCCTTATGCCCTCCCGGCTGGTCAGTTTCATCAACGTGCTGCGCAGCCATGATGTGCGCATCTCTCCCGCTGAAACCCTCGATGCGGTGCAGGTGATCACCACCCTGGGCTACGAGGACCGCAACCAGCTGCGCAGCGGCCTGTCGCTGGCGTTGGCGAAGACCGCCGAAGAGAAGGTCACCTTCCATCGCTGCTTCGACCAGTTCTTTTCCTACCAGCTGCCCCAATCAATTGAGCAACAGGCCACCGAGCAGGAGGCCGCCAACAGCGAGGGAGACGCCATACCGGGAGCCGATCCCTCAGACCTGGAAGCGGCTGAGGCTGCGCTGCAGCAAATGGATGGCGAAGGTGGCGAGACCCGGCTCGACCTGGAGGGGGAGCTGGCCAGCGACCCAGAGCTCGCCGGCCAGCTCGACGTCCCTATCATGGACATGCTGCGCAACGACGACCGCAATTCGCTGGCGCTTGCTATCGCCCGGGCGGGTGACGAAGTCGGGCTGCCGGAAATCCAGATGTTTACCCAGAAGGGACAGTTCACCCGCCGCATCCTCGACGAACTCGGGGAAGGCCATATTCGCAGCGCTATCGTCGACCTGGAAAACCGTGGCAGCGACGCCCTCGGCGAACTCCAGGCCTACCGGGACCGGCTGCGGGAACTGGTGCGCGACCACGTCGAACGGGAATACCTGCTACACGCCCAGGGTCGCAACCAGCAGTTCATGGACGATGTGCTGGCCAAGGCGCGACTGAGCCATATCGAGCATCACTACCTGCACCGGGTGCAGGACCTGGTGCGGCGTATGGCCAAGAAACTTGCCGCCCGCCATTCCCGGCGCCGCAAGGTGACCAGGCGCGGCCAGCTCAACATGGCCAAGACCCTGCGCCGGGGCATCGCCCACGAGGGCGTGCTGTTCAACCTGTACTGGAAGTCCACCAGGAAACAGCGCCCACAGATTCTCGCGGTTTGTGACGTATCCGGCTCGGTGTCAGCCTACGCCAAGTTCCTGCTGATGTTCCTGTACAGCCTGTACGATGTGCTGCCGCGGGTACGCAGTTTTGCCTTTTCCAACAGGCTGGGGGAAGTCAGCGAGCTGTTCGCCCAGCACCCGGTAGAGAAGGCGGTGGAGCTGGTGAACTGGCAATACGGCGGTGCCACCGACTACGGCTCGAGCCTGATGGACTTTGCCCAGCTGGCACTGGACGATATAGACAGCCAGACCACCGTGATCATCCTTGGCGACGCCCGCAATAACAACGGCGATCCGCGGCTGGACGTGATGCAGAGTATTTACGCGCGGTCCAAGCAGGTTATCTGGCTCAATCCGGAGTCGCGAGCCCTCTGGGGCAGCGGTGATTCAGAGATGCCCCGCTACCTGTCCTGCTGTCACTTCGCGGCGGAATGCTCCAGCCTCGCGCACCTCGAGCGCATCGTCGACCGGCTGCTGCGCAGCTCGAGCTAGCAACACCGCAGGGTTCAGGCGACCTTGCTGATCACCTCGTGATGCAGCTTGTCGAGGCCGTCCGCCGGGTTGGCCTCGCGCATGGCGGCCAGCGGTACATTGAGGCGCGCCACGCCGAGGTCTGCATAAGCCTTAAGTTCGTCGATACCGCCGCGCAGGGTCCACATGGCGGTAATCTCGATCTCGTCGTAGTCGCGGCCCTCCTCGGCACACACGGCCTTCAACTCCTCGAGCCGGGCTGCCAGGTCCTCGGGGCTGCGGGTGGGCGCGTACCAGCCGTCGCCGTACTTCGCGATGCGCTGGTAGACCTTGCCCTTGTCGCCACCAATGATTACCGGCAGGCGATCCTGCACCGGCACCGGGTAGCTCTTGAAGTTGGTCCAGCTGATGAAATCGCTCTGGTGTTCCACCACCTCGCCGGACCAGACCTTGCGCATGGCCTGCACGTAATCGTCAAAGCGCGCCCCGCGGCGAGCGAAAGGCACACCTACGGCGTCGAACTCCTCCTCCAGCCAGCCGATGCCCACCCCCAGCATGAAACGGCCGTTGGACAGGAAATCCAAGCCCGCCGCCTGCTTGGCCATGTACAGCGGATTGGCCTGGGAGAGGATATTGACCCCGGTGCCAAGCCGCACCTTGCTGGTGGCCGCCGCCACCGCCGACAGGCAGATCAACGGGTCGACAAAGTTGGTCTCTGGCGTGATCGCCATCTTTCCCGATTTGTCATAGGGATACTTCGACTCATAGTCCATCGGCACGATGACGTGCTCGAAGGTCCACAGGGATTCCACACCGGCCGCTTCCGCCTGCTGGGCAAAGTCGATCATCGCCTGCTGGTGGGGAAAGCCGATATTGACCGGGATCAGTCCGATTTTCATACCATGGCTCCTGAAATTTGTTCCTACTATAGCCCAGCTATGGCGCGCCTGGTGCCACTGTCCTAGGCTGTAGCCCGACCAATGACGAGCCGGCCCACGGCTGAGGAGCACGCGTGGAGGACCAGCGCCCCACTCCCCTGGTAGAAGATCTCGAGGGCACCCGCGAGAAGCTCGCGGCCTGGCTGAGCCAGCGCCAGGGGACGACGGTAGCGATTTCTGACTTACAGATTCCGGAGTCCACGGGCATGTCCAATGTCACCCTGCTGTTCGACGCCAGCTGGGAATCTGGCGGTGAAGCAGTCCGTGAAGCCTGCGTCGGTCGCCTGCAGCCGCAGATCGAGCGACCGGTTTTCCGTGACTACGACCTGACCTTGCAGTACCGCATCATGGACGTGCTGGGCCGCGAGACCGACATCCCGGTGCCTGTACTGCGCGGGCTGGAAACCGATCCCTCGGTGCTGGGCGTGCCGTTCTATGTGATGAAGAAAACCGAGGGGCGTATTCCCACCGATATGCCGCCCTACAACATGGACGGCTGGCTCATGCACGAAACCAGCCTCGAACAACGTGAACAGCTCTGGAATGTCGGCATCGATGTACTGGCGCGCTTCCACCAGCTCGACCACGAGGCCCTGGGCATCAACTTCCTCGACGACGGCGGCACCGGCACCCCCCTGCAGCGCCAGCTTGCCCATTGGCGGGGCTACCACGACTGGGCCCTGGAGGGTCGGCAGCACGCCATCTGCACCCGTGCCCTCGATTGGCTGGAAGCCAATCAACCGGTAAGCGAAATGACCCGACTGTGCTGGGGCGATGCCCGCATCGGCAACATCATTTTTACCGCAGATTGCAGCGAGGTCGCCGCGGTACTGGACTGGGAGATGGCGGTGATCGGCAATCCGGTGCAGGACCTGGCCTGGTACTGCTTTATCGACAACACCTTTGCCGACGGACTGGGACTGCCCCGGCTCGAGGGGCTGCCCAGCTACGATGACAGCGTGGCGCGCTGGCAGGCCGCCACGGGCTATAGGGTGGACGATTTCCAGTACTACTGGATCTTTGCCGGTATGCGCTACGGGCTGATCCTGTCGCGCATCATGATGGCGACCGGCCAGGAACAGGAGATCCAGGAGAACTTCGTCTGCAAGCTGCTGGAGCGCAACCTCGACGCGCTCTAGGCATCTATTTATACCTGCCTCGAAGTCTTGTTTTACAACCTTCCCGCCCCTAAACTCATCGGCCACTCAAGCTGACCACCCGAGGAGCCGGTTTGTCTTCCACCTACGAGCAGCGCCTGGCTGAGCTCGCCGGCCCCCAGCAGCGCCCGCTGCTGACCGGCATCCAACGCGGCCTCGAGAAGGAAAGCCTGCGCATCGACGCCAACGGTCGGCTGGCGCAGACGCCCCACCCGGCGGGCCTGGGTTCCGCGCTGACCCACGACTACATCACCACGGACTACTCCGAGGCGCTGTTGGAGTTCATCACGCCGGTTTCGACCAGCATCGAGGAAAGCCTCGCCACCCTGGAACACATCCATCGCTTTACCTACGGCGAGATCGGCGATGAGCTGCTGTGGGCCGCCAGCATGCCCTGCGTACTGGGCGACGACGACCATATCCCGGTAGCCCGCTACGGCGACTCCAACGTCGGTCGCATGAAGACTGTGTATCGCTACGGCCTGGGCCACCGCTATGGGCGACTGATGCAGACCATCGCCGGCATCCACTACAACTTCAGCATGCCCCGGGCCTGGTGGCAGGCGGCTCAGGCCGCCGAGGGCGACACAGGCCCGCTGCAGGATTTCATTACCGAGCGCTACCTGGGCCTGATTCGCAACTTCCGCCGCTGGTCATGGCTGCTGATCTACCTGTACGGTGCCTCGCCGGCAGTGTGCTCCAGCTTCCTGCGCGACGGCAACTACCATGGCCTCGAGCCCTTCGACGAGCAGGCCAGGAGCCTGCATGCACCCAAGGGTACCTCCCTGCGCATGGGCGACCTGGGCTACCAGAGCAATGCCCAGAAGAACCTCGCGGTCTGCTACAACTCGCTGGACACCTACATCGCCACCCTCAAGGATGCGATCGTCCAGCCCCACGCGGACTATGCCGCCATCGGCATTGGCGAATCCGGCCACGAAAAGCAGCTCAATACCAGCCTGCTGCAGATTGAGAACGAGTTTTACAGCCCGATCCGCCCCAAGCGCGTGGCCGAGTCTGGAGAGACTCCGCTGGGCGCCCTGCGCCGGGATGGTATCGAATACGTCGAGGTGCGCTGTATCGACGTCAATCCCTATCTGCCGCTCGGCATCGATGCCGACCAGATCCGCTTCCTGGACAGCTTCCTGTTGCACTGCCTGCTGGCTGACAGCCCGGAATGTGATGACGAAGAGCCCCACCGCATTGCCGCCAATCAGCTGGCGGTAGTCAACCGCGGCCGCGAGCCGGGGCTTACCCTTGCCACCCGCGAGGGCGACAAGCCGCTGGCCGAGTATGGCCACGAACTGCTGACGGCTATCGCGGCAGTCGCCGCCGCCCTGGATGCCGCCCACGACGGCGACGAGTACGCCCGGGTACTGGCCGACCAGGTGAACAAACTCAACGACCCCGCGCTAACGCCCTCCGCGCGAATCCTGGCGGACATGGCAGAGCGGGACCTGCCCTTCTTTACCCTCGCCATGGAAGCCAGCCGCAACTGGGCCGAGCAGCTGACTGCGCAACCGCTGGAAGACAGCCAGCTGGCCGCGTTCCGGGAAGCCAGCAACGCCTCTCTCGAGGCGCAGCGTGCAGTGGAAGCGGCGAACAGTGTCGATTTCGAAACCTACCTGGCCAACTACTACCAGCAGTACGACGCGCTCTAGGCCCCCGCCCGGCAGCACAGCGGTATGAATTTTCTCGCCCACTTCCACCTGGCCTGGCCGGATGACGCGCTGCTCGCCGGCGCCCTGGAAGGCGACTACTTCAAGGGCCCGTTGCCGGGTTCGCTGCCAGCCTGGCTGCACCAGGGCGTCGACCTGCACCGGGCGATAGACGGCTTTACCGATCGCCACCCCGCCCTTGACGAGGCACGCTCACAGTTTCCCGAGGGCACGCGGCGCTATGCCGGCATCCTTTTCGATCTCTGTTTCGACTACCTGCTCAGCCAGCACTGGCAGCATTTTGCCGAGGTGGAGCTTGGTCATTTCAGCCAGCGCGTATACGTGGTGCTCAATGAGCACCGGGCTGCCCTCAGCGAACCCGCCCGGCGCATGGCAGGGCGGCTGGAGCAGTATGATCTCTTGATGCAATACCGCCACTGGGATACGGTGGCCTCCGCCGCCGGGCGCATCGGCGAGCGGATGCGCAAACCCAATCCCCTGGACCGGGCAGATGAGCTACTGACCCCTCTGCTACCGGAACTGGAACGGGCTTTCCTGGTCTTTTACCCGGAGTTACAGGATTTTTGCCGCCAACACGCAGCACGTTACAAGGAATAAACCATGCTACCTTCCCCCCGCCTGACCAACGGCCTGATCGCCGGCCTGTGTATCGTGGCGATGCTGTTTGCCTTCTACCTGGACCGGGTGCTGGGGTTGGTGCCCTGCCCGCTGTGCATGACCCAGCGGGTCCTGCTGGCAGGCTGCGGCGTGTTTGCCCTGGTCGCCTTTGCCCACGGCCCGGGCCTGGTGGGCCACCGTGTGTACACCGTGCTGGCCGGCCTGTTCGCGCTGGGTGGCGCCGCCGTCGCCGGGCGCCATGTCTGGCTGCAGCACCTGCCGGAAGATATGGTGCCGGCCTGCGGACCGGGACTGGCCTATATGCTGGAGACTTTCCCGCTCAGCGAAACGCTGGAGCTGATCCTTATGGGCGACGGCAATTGTGCGGAAGTGGTCTGGACCTTCATGGGCCTGAGCATTCCCGAACAGACCTTGTTACTATTTACCGCACTGGTAGTTGTAGTTGGCTGGCAACTGTTCCGCGGTGACGGTTCCGGGCAAGGGGCGCAGGACTGACCTGGCGCCAGCAGATTTCATCGCACATCCATTACCCAATATCGGCGAGAGTGGCGGCACACAGGCATGCTAGACAACTGCAAGGATTCACGGGAGACCTGGCAAGCGGTAGAGGAGCTACTGCAGGGCTGGCTGAAAGAGCGTCGCGAGGTGCTGGTCAAGTACACCGCCATTGCCGCCACCCTGGATCGGGACGCGCCCCTCGAGCGCGTCAATGAGGGCATCGAGCGGCTGTGCCAGATACTGGTGGACTATGTCTCGGCGGGCCATTTCGAAGTGTTCGTGGCCCTGCAGAAAGAAGCGGAGATCTTCGCTGACGGCAGCGGTGAGGTAGCCGACGTGCTGATTCCCAATATCGGCGACACTACGGAGGTGATCCTAGGCTTTGAAGAGAAATACCCCACTGGCGATCTTGTCGATGTCGACGCTGACCTGTCACTGTTGGGTGAAGTGCTGGAATCCCGCTTTGCCCTGGAAGATCGGCTGATCGCCCTGCTGCACGGTAGCCACGCCGCCCAGCTGGCAGCGGAATAAGCGGGGCGAACTCGCGGGCCGCTGTCGCGGCCCGGACTGCACCCCAGGCTATATCAGCCCTCGTCTGTCTGTTCTGGCGCCTCGTCTGACTCGATACGCACCAGTTCTACCTGGAATACCAGGGTCGCGTTGGGGCCAATCTGCTGGCCCGCGCCACCGGCGCCATAGGCCAGCTCCGGCGGAATGACAAACTCATACTTCGAGCCGACCGGCATCAGCTGCAGGCCCTCGGTCCAGCCGGGAATCACCTGGTTGAGCCCGAAGGTCGCAGTGCTGCCGCGCGCGTAGGAGCTGTCGAACTCGGTTCCATCCACCAGGGTACCGCGGTAGTGTACTTCCACGGTGTCCTCGGCGCCTGGCGTGGGACCGTCGCCGGCTTCCAGCACCTTGTAGTACATGCCGCTTTCGGTGCTCATCACCCCTTCACCCTGGGCGTACTCGGCGCGGAAGGCATCACCCTCAGCGACGTTATTCGAGGCAGCCAGTTCAGCCTCTGCCTGGCGCTCCGCCATACGTGATTGCTGGTAGGCCTGCATCTCCTGGCCGATTTCTTCCTGGGTCAGCAGGCGCTCTTCACCCTCGAAAGCGTGGCGCAGGCCGGCGCTGAAGGCATCCAGTTCCAGCGGCACGCCATCGGCCTTGAGACGCTCGCCGAGGCCGTAGGCGATGCCGTAGCTGAGGCGCTGCTCGGTGGTTTCCAGGATCACCGGTTGTTCGGCGGGCGTGTTGTCCTGCTGGCTGCAGGCGGCGGTAAGCAGCGCTGCCGTGAGCGCCAGCCCGATGCTAGAAATTCTCATAATGGGTTCCAGGTTTTGCGAAATGAAGCTAATCCAATTGGAGGGGCCGCCCAGGCGTGCCCGCGTGATGCCCGGCCAGATCTGCGGTCTCGTCGCGCCGGGGTCAGAGAGTCTACTACCCTTACCGGTCGTGGTGCCAGCGCTGCGCATACCCCTGCCAGGTCAGGGTGAATTCCGTGACCTCGGTCAGGCGGCGCGCGATCACAAATCAAGGCACCCTTCCACTCAACACAGCGTGTGCTACATTTTAAGTGACGCTTCATGTCGAGGTAGCAGAGTCCATGCAGGGCCACGGCTCACAGGGTGACAACCCCCACCAGCACAGGGATTTCGGTGATCTCCGGGTCATTCCCCGGGCGCAGCCGCGCACCGTGCTGGTCGCCAACGCCAAGGGTGGCTGTGGCAAGACCACGCTGGCTACTAACCTCGCGGCCTGGTTCGCGACCCGCGACATGGCGACCGCACTGATGGACTTCGATCCCCAGGCTTCCAGCGCTCACTGGCTCAAACTGCGCCCCGACAGGGCCGCCCCGATTTCAGGTATTGCGGCCTACGGCCGCACCAGCAGCACCGAGACCCGCAGCTTCCGCAACCGGCTCCCGCGCCACGTGGAGCGGGTGGTGGTGGACTCGCCGGCCGGGCTGACCGGCACCGACCTGTATGCCCGCATCAGTGATGCCGACCTGGTCCTGGTACCCATCCTGCCCTCACCCATCGATATCCATTCGGCGGCCAACTTCATCCGCGAAATCGAGATAACCGGCGCCCTGCGCGAGCAGAACAAGCAGCTACTGGTGATCGCCAATCGGGTCAGACGCAACACCGTCATGTTTTCGACCCTGAACAAGTTCCTGGCGGAATTGGGCCTGCCGCGGGTCACCTACACCCGGGACAGCCAGCTCTACACGCGCACCGCGGCCGAGGGCCTCGGCATCAGCGATTTGCGGGGTGCCCAGGTCGAGGAGGAGAAATCCCACTGGAACCGCATCGGCGCCTGGATCGAGCACCAGCTACAGCTCCGCCAGCAGCAGCGGCAGCAGATGCTCCAGCGTTAGCGCGAAATCCTCCAGCTCCGCTTCTGAAATCTTCGAGTGCGCCGCCAGGGCGCCCAGGTTGCCGCGCAAGGGCATAGCTCCAGCCCCGGACGCCCATTCCCCGGACGGGCGTCGCGCCTGCCACATGCGGTCCTGCTGGAGGCGCTCCAGCGCCAGCTCGGCATCCAGCATGGCCTGCCGTGCATCGACTCCATCACCCTGCTTGTCGAGGCGTCGGCGCAGCGCCCGTTGGGGCCTTAATACCTGGTCGCGAAATTCCGCAATAGCTGCCTCGACAGCGGCAAGGTCCGCGGCCGAGACCTCGACACCGCGCGTCGCCGCAAACACCGCATACAGCAACAGGTTGACGTCCACGCCCAATCGATCCTGCAGGTCCAGGCATTGGCCTGCCACGCCCTCACGGGCGTAGAGCTCCAGGGAGAAGGTCCACAATGGATTCGCGGGGACCGCGTCGGTAGAATCCGCGCCGATGATCATACTGCGCAATATTAGTCTACGCCGCGGCGCCAAGGTATTGCTGCGCGAGGTGGATCTCACCATCCAGCCGCGCCAGCACCTGGCGCTGACTGGCGCCAATGGCTGCGGCAAGTCCAGCCTGTTTGCGTTATTGCTCGGAGAACTAGGCGCCGATGCGGGCGATATCGACGGGCTCGAAGGCATGCAGATCGCCGCCATGGCGCAAGAAATTGCGCCTAGCGAGGCCACCGCACTGGAGTTCCTGATCGAAGGTAATCCCGAAATCGCCGGCATCCGCAATGACCTGGCCGCCGCCGAGGCCAGCGGAGATTTCGAGCACAGTGCGGCGCTACACCAGGCCATGGACGCAGCCGGCGGCTACGATATCGAGCGCCGGGCCCAGCGCATGCTGGATGGACTGGGCTTTGCCCCCGGCGACCACGCCCGCGGGGTAAACAGCTTCTCCGGCGGCTGGCGCATTCGCCTCAACCTCGGCCGCGCCCTGATGGCACCCTCGGACCTGCTGTTGCTGGATGAGCCCACCAACCACCTGGACCTCGATGCCACCTTGTGGCTGGAGCAGTGGTTGAAAGCCTACCCCGGCACCCTGATGCTGATCTCGCACGACCGCGAGTTCATCGATGCTACCTGTGACCAGGTGCTGCATGTCGAGCACCAGCGTGTACGCGCCTACAAGGGCAACTACTCGGCCTTTGAAAAGCAGCGCGCGGAACGGCTTGCCAACCAGCAGGCCAGCTATGAGAAACAGCAGCGCCGCATTGCCGAAATCGACGCCTTCGTGCGCCGCTTTCGCTACAAGGCCACCAAGGCGCGCCAGGCCCAGAGCCGGCTCAAGGAACTGGAGCGCATGCAGGCTATTGCTCCCGCCCACGTGGATTCTCCGTTTTCCTTTTCCTTCCTGCAGCCGGCCCGCGCCAGCGACCCGATCCTGTCACTGAGCGAGGCGAACCTCGGTTACGACCAGCCGGTGCTGGAGGGCGTGGAGCTGACCCTGCGACCCGGCAGCCGCCTTGGACTGCTGGGCCGCAATGGGGCCGGCAAGTCCACACTGCTCAAGAGCCTGACGGGAGACCTGCAGTTGCTGGAGGGCTCGCGCACCGAAGGCGCGCACTGCGCGGTAGGTTACTTTGACCAGCACCAGCTGGAAGCCCTGGACCTCGGGGCCAGCGCATTTACCCATCTGCAGCGCCTGCGTCCGGAGGCACGGGAGCAGGAAGTGCTGGATTTCCTGGGCGGCTTCGATTTTCGTGGCGACGAGGCCAGCGTGCCGATCGCGCCCTTTTCCGGCGGCGAAAAGACCCGCCTGGCACTGGCCATGGTGGTCTGGCAACGTCCCAACCTGCTGGTGATGGACGAACCCACCAACCACCTCGACATGGAAATGCGCCACGCCCTGACCCTGGCACTGCAGAGCTACGAGGGTGCCATGATCCTGGTGACCCACGACCGCCACCTGCTGCGCAACACCGTCGACGGGCTCCTGCTGGTTCACGACGGGCGGGTCAGCGAGTACCAGGACGATGTCAGCACCTACGAGCAGTGGGTGCTCAAGCAGCAGCGTGACGTCCCCGCGACCGCTAACGGGGCCGAACGGGGCGGCCGCAAGGCCCAGCGCCAGGCCGCGGCCCGCCAGCGCGAGCAGCTGCGACCGTTGAAGAAAAAGATCGACCAGACCGAGACCGCGATGGAGCGAACCGAGTCCGAACTGGCATCACTCAACGAGCGACTTGCGGACACCGGTCTCTACGATAGCGAGCGCAAAACCGAGCTGGATGAACTGCTGCGGGAACAGGGCCGCCTGCGACAGGAGGCCGACACGTTGGAGCACGACTGGCTGGCGTTGCAACAGGAGCTCGAAGAGCTCGAAGCGGAGTTGGCCACAGGCTGATTCAAGCAATCTTCGCCGACGAGCCTGGAATTTTGCCCATTACGGCCAGGGATCAACCTGTCAGGGCGATTTCAGGTTCGGTTCACCGTTATTCAGCCGATGCCTGCCAGCCTCAGCTTCTCAGAACGCGGTAGTTTGCGCACCTCGGCTTCCCGCGACTGTGCGGCACCGCGATCGGCACAGGGTTCGGACCAGGCCAGCTCTACCGGGCGTCGGCCGCGGGTATAGCGGGCGCCGCCGGCAAGTTCGCCATTATGCTGGCGCAGGCGGCGCTCGAGATCCCGGGCGATCCCTGTATAAAAGCTGCCATCACAGCAGCGCAGCAGGTAGACGTGCCAGTCGGCCATGCCCTGCCGGCCGGTCAAAAGACTAGTGGCTGGACTGAGGCGCCGCTTCGGCGGGGGTTCCACCGCGGCGCCAGTTGTGCAGTTTCTCGACCCAGTCCAGCAGCCCCTCGGGCTTGCGCGCCTTGCGCCACTCGCCGGCCACGAACTTGTTGCTTTCGGACAGCGTCGGATAGACGTGGATGGTACCGAGAATCTTGTTGAGGCCAATGCCGTGTTTCATCGCGAGCACGTACTCGGCCAGCAGTTCGGCGGCGTGATAGCCGACAATGGTGACGCCGAGGATGCGGTCCTTGCCGGGTTCGGTAAGCACCTTGATAAAACCGTGGGCCTCGCTGTCGGCAATGGCGCGATCGAGATCATCGATATCGTAGCGGGTGACCTCGTACGGGATGTGCTGCTCCTTCGCCTCCAGCTCATTGATGCCGACCCGCGCCACTTCCGGATCGGTAAAGGTGGTCCAGGGCACCACCGAATAATCGACCCGGAACTTGCGGGCGAAGCCGAACAGGGAATTCACCGCCGTGTACCAGGCCTGGTGGCTGGCCATATGCGTGAACTGGTAGGGCCCGACAATATCGCCGCAGGCCAGTACGGTGGGTACGCTGGTGCGCAGGAATTCATCGACCACCAGGGTGCCGTTAGGGTTGGTCTCGATTCCCAGTTCCTCGAGGCCCAGTCCTTCCGAATTGGCCTTGCGGCCGACGGCCACCAGCACACGGTCGAATTCCAGGGTCTTGCCTGCGCCGGCGTGCTCAAACTCGGCGATATTGCGATCCCCCTCGCGCCGGAAGCCCACGGCCTTGTGATCGGTCAGCACGTCGATGTTGGATGCGCGAAACACCTCGGTCACATGGGCGGCCACCTCGGTATCCTCGCGAGGCATGATTTGTGGCGCCATATCTACCAGGGTGACCTTGCTGCCCAGGCGCGAGAAGGCCTGGGCCAGCTCACAGCCAATCGGGCCCGCACCCATCACCAGCAGGCGCGGGGGCAGCTCGCGCAGTTCCCAGAGGCTGTCCGAGGTCAGGTAATCCTGCTCGGCAAGCCCCGGTACCGGGGGCACGAAGGGCCGGGCGCCGGAGGCGATGACAATATTGCGGGCGCTGCGGCGCACACCGTCGATCTCGACCTCCCAGGGAGAGACCAGCTTCGCTTCGCCGCTGATGCAATTCACGCCAAGGGACGTGAAGCGCTCCACGGAGTCGTGGGGCTCGATTTTCGCAATCACCGACTGCACGCGGTTCATGACCGCCGGAAAATCCACCTGCGCATCCACAGCACCCAGACCGAATTCCGGCGCCCGCCGCAGGTACTCGGCGATACGGCCGGAGCGAATCAGGGCCTTACTCGGTACACAGCCGGTATTGAGGCAGTCGCCACCCATCTTGTGGCGTTCCACCAGGCTGACTTTGGCGCGCACAGTTGCGGCAATGAGCGCCGCCACCAGGCCTGCAGAGCCGGCGCCGATGACCAGCATGTTGTCGTCAAACCGGCCGGGCTTCTGGAAGCGGGCCAGCGCCTTGCGGGCCTTGATGGCATTGAGCAGGCCGCGCGCCAGCAGCGGGAATACCGCCAGCAGCGCGAAGGACAGCAGCAGGTCGATGGAGAGGATGCCGCCAAGCCCCTCAAGCTGCCCGAGTTGGGTACCGGCATTTACATATACCGCGGTACCGGCCAGCATGCCCAGCTGGCTGACCCAGTAAAAGCGCCACAGGGAAATAGGCAGCACGCCCATCACCAGGTTGATCACAAAGAACGGGAACAGGGGTACCAGTCGCAGGCCGAACAGGTAGAAGGCGCCGTCGCGTTCGAAGCCCGCGTTGACCGACTTGAGCTGGCGCTTGAAGCGACTCTGCACCCAGTCGCGCAGCAACACGCGGGAGACTCCGCAGGCCAGGGTGGCGCCAACACTGGACGCAAAGGACACCAGCAGCAGGCCATACCAGAATCCGAACAGGGCACCTCCGGCCAGGGTCATGACCGCGGCACCCGGCAGTGACAGGCCGGTAACCACCACGTAGAGCGCAAAGTAAATCGCACCGGTGCTCCAGGGGTGCTCCGCGTAGAAGGCACGGAAATCACCCATGCGCGCCTTGATCTCATCGAAGCTCAGGTAGCTACCCAGGTCAAAACTGACCCAGAGCGCAATCGCCACGCCGATAGCTACCAGTACTGCAATCTGCTTCCTGTTCATGATGTCTGTGCCTTTTGGTTTGTGCAGGCGCTGTTGTGCAAACAGCGTCGAACCCGGCCTGATTAGTTACGGATTTCGAGCAATGGTTCCACGATGAAAAACCCTCAGCTTATACCAATTGCGGCTATGGGGATGCCGAAAGGTGCTAAAGGGTCCCGGCAGATTCCTTGTGCGGCGATGCGCCTTTGGTATGATTGCGCGCTTACCGTTACCGAAACACCCTGGAGACAACCCATGAGTGAACAAATCGTTCATGTAAGCGACGCCACCTTCGACAGCGAAGTCCTGAACTCCGACCTGCCCGTACTGGTCGACTTCTGGGCGGAGTGGTGCGGCCCCTGCAAGATGATCGCACCGGTGCTGAACGAGATCGCCGACGAGTACGCCGGCAAGATCAAGGTCTGCAAGGTCGACGTTGACGCCAACCCGGAAGTACCGCCCAAGTTTGGTATTCGCGGTATCCCCACCCTGATTATTTTCAAGGGCGGCAATGCCGAAGCCACCAAGGTCGGCGCCCTGTCCAAGACGCAGCTTACCGAGTTCGTCGAGGCGTCGGTCTAAAGCACACCTGCGGCACTATCGGCAGCTTCTGCCGGGTGCTGTTTTTTTGCCTCGGGGGGTATAGACGCCCCCCGGTGGCCGTGCTACATTTCATCGCGTCCTGCTCCCCGCAGGGCCTATAACAAGCAAAAACTCCCTGAGCGTCGACGGCGCAACCACCTGGCCACCTGCTTCGGTACTAGCAGCCAATTCGCTAGCCAAGCGTCAGCCAAGCGGAAACACCCTGGCGAACTGACCGGAATAATCGTCTGGCACGACCGTCATGCAAACGCACGAACCGCGGCCGTCCGCGCAGACCTCTCTCTTATCTCGGATATCTCGGACCTACTTCCAGACTTACAAAAAATCATGAACCTGACTGACCTCAAAACAAAATCCACCCAGGAACTGATCGACATCGCCTCGGAGATCGGCCTGGATAACATCGCCCGTTCTCGCAAGCAGGACATCATCTTCTCCATCCTCAAACGCCACGCGAAAAGCGGCGAGGATATCTACGGCGATGGCGTACTGGAAATCCTGCAGGACGGTTTCGGCTTCCTGCGCTCGGCAGAGGGCTCCTACCTGGCCGGCCCTGACGATATTTACGTGTCACCCAGCCAGATCCGGCGCTTTAACCTGCGCACCGGCGACTCGATCTCCGGCAAGATTCGCCCGCCCAAGGACAGCGAGCGCTACTTCGCCCTGCTGAAGGTCGGTGAGGTCAACTTCACCAAGCCGGAAGATTCCAAGCACAAGATCCTGTTCGAGAACCTGACACCGCTGTTCCCGAACGAGCGCCTGCAGCTGGAGAAAGGCAACGGCTCCACCGAGGACCTGACCGGCCGCATCATCGACCTGGTGGCCCCGATCGGCAAGGGCCAGCGCGGCCTGCTGGTAGCGCCGCCCAAGGCCGGCAAGACCATCATGATGCAGAACATCGCCCAGGCGATTATCAGCAATAACCCCGAGTGCTACGTGATCGTGCTGCTGATCGACGAGCGTCCGGAAGAAGTGACCGAGATGCAGCGCTCGGTGGGCGCCCAGGGCGCCGAGGTAGTGGCATCGACCTTCGACGAGCCGCCGGCGCGCCACGTGCAGGTCGCCGACATGGTGATCGAGAAAGCCAAGCGGCTGGTCGAGCACAAGCGCGACGTGGTGATCCTGCTGGACTCCATCACACGCCTGGCGCGCGCCTACAACACCGTGGTGCCCTCCTCCGGCAAGGTACTGACCGGCGGTGTCGACGCCCATGCCCTTGAGCGCCCGAAGCGCTTCTTTGGCGCTGCGCGTAATATCGAAGAAGGCGGCAGCCTGTCCATTATTGCTACCGCCCTGATCGACACCGGCTCGAAGATGGACGAGGTGATTTACGAGGAATTCAAGGGCACCGGAAACATGGAACTGCACCTGGACCGCAAGGTGGCAGAGAAGCGCGTCTACCCCGCGATCAACATCCGCCGCTCCGGCACCCGCCGCGAAGACCTGCTCACCAGCGAGGAGGAGCTGCAGCGTATGTGGATCCTGCGCAAGCTGCTGCATGGCATGGAAGACCTGCCGGCGATCGAGTTCCTGACCGACAAGCTCAAGGACACCAAGACCAACGAGGAATTCTTCCTCTCCATGAAGCGCAAGTAACGCCAAGCCGGGAGCCTGCGCGACATGAAATACGCTGACCTGCGCGGCTTTATCGACTTCCTGGAAGCTCGCGGTGAGCTCAAGCGCATCACCGCGGAAGTCGACCCCAATCTCGAGATGACCGAGATCTGCGACCGCACCCTGCGGGCGCGCGGTCCTGCCTTGCTGTTCGAAAACCCCAAAGGGTTCAATACCCCGGTGCTGGGCAACCTGTTCGGTACCGAGGAGCGTGTCGCCCTGGGCATGGGCCAGGACAGCATCGAGGCCCTGCGCGAGGTCGGCGAGCTGCTGGCCTACCTGCGCCAGCCCGACCCCCCCAAGGGCATCAAGGACGCCTGGGAAAAGGTGCCGGTTCTGAAGCAGGTGCTGAACATGGCACCGAAAGTGGTGAAGAACGCCCCCTGCCAGTACCACGTGAAACAGGGCGACGAGGTCAACCTGTACGACATTCCCATCCAGACCAGCTGGCCCGGCGACGCCGGCCCGCTGGTCACCTGGCCGCTGGTGGTAACCCGCGGCCCCGACAAGGAACGCCAGAACCTCGGCATCTACCGCATGCAGCTGATCGGCCGCAACAAGCTGATCATGCGCTGGCTCAGCCACCGCGGCGGCGCCCTGGACTACCGCGACTGGCAGCTCGAGCACCCAGGTGAACGCTACCCGGTGGCACTGGCCCTGGGCGCCGACCCGGCTACCACCCTGGGCGCGGTCACTCCGGTACCCGACAGCCTGTCGGAATACGCCTTCGCCGGCCTGCTGCGCGGCGGCAAGACCGAGGTGGTGGACTGCTACAGCGAACTGTGCAAAAAGCACGGCCTGCAGGTGCCCGCGACCTCTGAGTACATTTTCGAGGGCTACCTGGAACCGGGCGAAATGGCCGACGAGGGCCCCTTCGGCGACCACACCGGCTACTACAACGAGGTGGAGTCCTTCCCGGTATTTACCGTGGACACCATCACCCACCGGGAAAACCCGATCTACCACAGCACCTATACCGGGCGGCCGCCGGATGAGCCATCGGTGCTTGGCGCAGCGCTGAACGAGGTGCTGATACCGCTACTGAAGAAGCAGTTCCCGGAGATTGTCGATTTCTACCTGCCACCGGAGGGCTGCTCCTACCGGCTGGCGGTCATCACCATGCGCAAGGAATACCCTGGGCATGCCAAGCGCGTGATGTTCGGCGCCTGGAGTTTCCTGCGCCAGTTTATGTACACCAAGTTCATCATCGTCACCGATGACGACGTCGATGCCCGCAACTGGCACGACGTGATCTGGGCCATCACAACGCGCATGGACCCCCAGCGCGACACGGTGATGATCGACAACACGCCCATCGACTACCTGGACTTTGCCTCACCGGTCTCCGGCCTCGGCTCGAAGATGGGCATGGACGCCACCAACAAGTGGCCGGGTGAAACCGATCGCGAATGGGGCCAGCCCATCATCATGGACCCCGAAGTCAAAGCCCGGGTCGACGCCATGTGGGATGAGCTCGGCATCTAGCGCCCGGGTCCTTCTTCTCCAATGCGCTGGGCTATACTAGCGCCGTCTCTCTCGGAGCCCTTGCATGAGTCGTATCAGCACCTACATCGTCCTGTTCCTGACGCTGATCCTGGTGGTCTACCTGGCTTTCCTGGACGCGCTGGCCAAGCCGGTATTCGAGCAGCTGGCCACCGAACAGTACGGCGCCGAGGTCAGCATCGACCGGCTCAGTCTCAAGCCTTTTGTCGGCAAGGCTACGCTCTACGAGCTGCAGGTCGCCGACCGTCGCAACGCCATGCGCAATCTGGTACAGGCCGATCGGGTCTACGTTGACATCGACATCATCAAGCTGGCGGAAAACGTGGTAGAAGTCTCCGACATGCAGGTCGATGGCCTGCTGGCCTTTGCGCCCCGCGCAACCCCGGCCACCATCCTGCGTCCGCTGGTGGAAGAAGACAGCGGCATCGCCAGGATAGGTCTACCCGACTTTGAACTGCCCGACGTGGACCGCCTGCTGGACGAACAGCGCGACGCGCTGGTCGGCGAAGTGGAGGCCCTGGAGCAAACCTTCGAGGATACCCAGGCCAAGTGGCAGCGGAACCTCGACTCGGTCCCTGACGAGGATGACGTCAAGGCCTGGAAGGACCGCATTCGCGGCCTCAAGAACGTCGACAAGCCGCTGCAGGCCCTGCGCGCTGCCCAAGAGGTGAAGGCGGTGTACCAGGAAGTGAACGACGAGTTGCAGCGCCTGCAGAACCTGTCACAGGATTTCCGCGGTGATATGCAAATGCTGCGCGAACAGGTCGAACTGGCCGGCAAGCTGCCGGAAAAATATACCAACCGCGTGGTCAACTCGCTTGGCCTGTCCAGCGAGCAGATCGCCCTGCTCGGCCAGCAGGTGATGCGCGGCGACCTCGACGGCCTGCTGCAACAGGTGCTGGCACCGCTGGCGTTCAATGCGAGCGGCGAAGCCGCCACCCAGGAAGATGCCATGCCCATCTTCGTGCGCCGCGCTGCGGTCAATGGCAGCCTGCTGCCCTCCGCAGCCGGGCTGTCGGTAAACGGCGAGCTCAAGGACTTCGCCTGGCCGCTGGAGAATGCCGACCAGGTGGCGACCCTGTTGCTGGAAGGCTCGAGCCTCGACGGCGGCAACCTGAGCGTCAATGCCAACGTCGACCACCGCGGCGAACCCAGCGACAGCGTGAGGATCGATATCGCCGACCTGCCGCTCAAGAATATGAACCTGGCAGGTACGGAAACTCTCGGAGTGACACTGCTGCAGACCCTCGCCAACGTCACCGGTGAACTAACCGTCAAGGGCGGGCAGCTGGACGGCGGCTTTACCAACCGCTTCACCAGCACCCAGTTCGATACTGTGTTGCGCGAGGGCGCCGGCCGCTCGGCCGAGCTACTGGCCCGGGTGCTGCAGTCCAGTACCGAGTTCATGATGCAGCTGGGTTTCAGCGGCACCCTCACTAACCCCGAAGTCAGCCTCGCCTCCGACATGGACCAGATTTTCCAGGCCGCCCTGGAAGGTGCGATCCGCGAGGGGGTTACCGAGCTAACCAACGAGCTGCAAATGAAAATGACTGACGAGGTGGGTCCCAAAATCGCCGGCGCCCGCGAACAGTTTGGTGCCCTGGAGGCGCTGCAAGGGAATCTTGCTGAGAAGTTGACGGAGCTGAACACACTAGCGGGCCAACAATAAACCCTCGCTCAGAAGCTCAGAGAACTGAACACGATAGCAGGCCAGCAATAAACCCTGGCCAGGAAGCTGAGAGAACTGAACGCGATCGCCGGCCGGCGTCAAACGGAATGCAGGCTGCCGAGTCGCTCGGGTTTGGGCTGCGGGAGTTCCGGCAGGTCGGACTCCCGCAATAACAGGCCTTCGCGGTAGTACTGGGCACTGAGTTCGCGCTCGCCAAGACTGAACAACAGTCGCGCCAGTTCGGCGCAGGCCTCGGCATTGGGCTTTAGCCGGTGGCTGGTTTCGAAATACTCGCGGGCCTGACCCCACAGATTGTTTAGCAGGCTTATGCGGCCAATGCACAGCATCAGGCTGGCGTCTTCCGGGTGCTGCTTGAGCCAACCCTCCGCCAGCTTCAGGCGCCGGGACGGGTCGCGACCGCTGATACGTCCGTACTGGGCCACCAGGCCGCCATCCCACTCGCGCTTTATAGCCTTTGTCAGCACTTTCTCCGCTTCCAGGTCATCACCAGATTCCAGCAGGCGCCGGCCATAGTCTTCCACCAGCCGCGGGTTTTTCTTCTGCTCGGCGGGGAAACTGGCCCAGGTCTCCTTGAGGCTGTCACTTTCCGCCAGCAGGCCCAGGTAGGCGCGCTGCTCAAAGGCGTCCAGCGCCGGCTCGCCGAATACGCGCTGCTTGCGCAGCCTGGGCATCAGGCCAATCACTTCCTGCCAGTCGCCCTGGCCGTCGCGGGCCCGGGCCAGCAAGCGCAGCTCCTGGGCATGCAGCCGACTGAGGTCTTCGAGGGTGTCGATCACCTGCTGGGTGTTGCCGGCGTCGAGCTGCATCTGGCAGCGCGCCAGCATACGGCTGTAGGCGCGTCGGGACATCCACTCCGCGACCAGCCCGCGGGTGGCGAGAAAGCGACCCAGCAGGCGCAGCAACATACTCACCAGCAGGTACAAAACGAAAAGCAGCACCAGCCCCACCCAGAGACTGGTCTCGAGGGTGTAGTTGCCGTAGGACAACAGCACATAGCCGGGGTCGGTTTCGATCAGGGCCACCAGGCCGACGCCGCCCAGCAGCATCACCATCACCACCAGGAACAGGCGGCGCATCAGCCTTCCCTCACCGCGTGGCGAGCGTCGATCACGTCCTTTACCGTTTCCAGGGAGCGGCCGATATCCGGCAAATCCGAGGTGATCGTCACCTGTTCCAGTTCTGCCAGCTCCGCATCCAGCGCGTTCACATCGGCGGCATTGAAGTCGAAGAACTCAGCCAACCAGCGCCGCGTTGCGTCGATACTGGACCGGTACAGCGTGGGATTGCCGGCCAGCAGCGCCGCCTGGGCCTGGGCAATCTGCATGCGCAGGTTCTGTCGCACCAGTTGCTCCCACTGGGGATCCATCAACGCCTCGTAGGGCTCGTCGCGGCGGCGGATAACGAGGTAATCGGAAATTTTCTGCAGGGCCGCCTCGAAACCCAGCGCCAGTCGCTCGCGCCAGCCGACGTCCGCCGGTACCACCTCGCGCTGCTCTTCGAGGGTGGGCAGCTCGAACAGGATCAGGCTGTCCACCCGGCCGGCCAGGGCCTTCAACCGCAGCCAGGTGCCCTCCACATCCACATCGGGCACCGCGCGCAGTGCTGCCATATCGGCGGCAATGGCTTCCCGGGCTGGATACAGCGCGGTGTCATCCAGCTCGCGCAAAATGGCGTCGGCGCTGCCCAGCAGGGCCAGGGCAGAGGAAACATCCTGCGCCATCAGCAGGCGCTGGTAGGCGAGTCTCAGCAGGTACTCGGCCTCGGCCAGGGTCCAATCGACCCGGTCGGTGCTACTGATCTCGAGAAGTTGCCGGCGCTGGCTGCGCAGGGACGCCTCGACCGCCTCCAGCGCACTGCGCTGTTCCGCGAGGGCCTCGGCACTGCGATTGCGCTCTTCCGCGAGACGCGCGGCGACATCGGTGGTGGCCTGCTGGCTGGCAGCGATGGCATCGGCCACGGCAGCGCGGGCGGCTTCTGCGGTCTGGCTGATGCGCTCGACGTCCTCATCGAGGCGTGCCTCACGCTCGTCCAGCAGTTGCCTGCGGGTTTCCTGCTGCAGGTACAGCCAGCCGGAGAATCCCGCCGCACCGAGCGCCAGCAGAAGCGCCAGTATGGCCACGGCGCGACCACCGGTACTGGAGGGTACATCCGCTTCCGAGGGGCGGCGCACTCGAGCTGCTTGCGGAGCAGGCTCCGGGCTCAGCTTTTCAGGATTTTCAGGCTTTTCAGCGGTCTCAGGCAGTGCAGGAGTTGGCGGGCTGTCCGCATCCGCTGCTTCTGCGGCCGGGCTGGCCGTGTCTTCACCGGCGCCGTCACTGCCGGGGGTCTCTTCGTCGGGCTTGTCTTCCGGAGACTCTTTGGGTGCGTCGCTCAATGTCTGTTCCGTATTGGTCAATTGGAAGCCAGGCCAGGCAGTGCGCACAGCGCCGCCAGCATGGCGTCATCGGTGGCGTTCTGCGCCTCTACCACCCGGGTGAAACCCGCGGCAGAAGCCGCGGCGGCAACCCGCGCACCCGGAGCTACCAGGGTGCACTGGCTGGCTCTCTCCAGCCCCGACGTTCCGAGCAATGACACCATATTGTCGAGGGCTTCGCCACTGCTAAGCAGCACCACCCGGACCTCGCCAGAGGCCATGCGTTGCGCGAGCTCGCCGGGACCGTAGGCAGGCCTGCTACGCCGGTAAACCTCAAGCTCTTCCACCCGCGCACCGCGCGCCTGCAGGGTCTCGCGCAGGTGCGCCCGACCGCCCTCACCCTTGACGATAAGTACGCGCTGGCCCTGCACTGCTGACAGCGACCGCAGGGCCAACAGGCCCTCACTGGTCATGTCGGATTCGGGTTGGCGCACATCTATGCCATAGGCTGCCAGCGCCGCCGCGGAGCTGCTGCCCACGGTATACCACTGAATGCCGGCCGGCAGCTGCGGCCAGAAATCCTCGATCCAGGCCATGCCATGGCGAATGGCATTGCGGCTGACAAAGATCACATGTTCAAAATGACACAGGTCCAGCAGGAGCTGGCGCTGTTCGGTGCTGGGCTCGGGGAAGGCCTCGATGGCCATCAGCGGCGCGTAAACCGGCCGGAAGCCGGCAGCGGCGATGCGCTCTCCGAGTTCCCGCGCCTGGCCCTCGGGCCGTGTTACCAGGACCGAGGTGCCGGCCACGGGGATACCCGATCAGGCATAGGCCGCCGCGAGCAGCTCGCCCGCGCCCTGCCCCAGCAGGTCTTCAGCCACCGCAATGCCGAGGGATTCGAAGGCACTCTCATCGGCAGAGGCCTCGGCGCGGAGGATGGTCTCGCCATCGTTACTTCCCACCAGGCCGCGCAGCCAGAGCTGGCCATGGTTATCGGGATGGGCAATCGCGTAAGCCGCGATCGGTACCTGGCAGCCGCCCTCGAGGCGGGTATTGAGCGCTCGCTCGGCGCCCACGCAGCGCGCCGTGGCCTCGTGATGCAGCGGCCGAATCAAATCGAGGGTGCGGCTGTCATCGTTGCGAAGCTCGATGCCCACAGCGCCCTGCCCGCCGGCGGGCAGGGAAGCCTCCACTGCCATGGGTTGGGTAATGCGTTCCGCCATGCCGAGCCGGATCAGCCCGGCGCTGGCGAGGATGATGGCGTCGTAGTCGCCGGCGTCGAGCTTGGCCAGGCGGGTGTTGACGTTGCCGCGCAGGAAATTGACCGTCAGGTCCGGGCGGCGGCTGCGCAGCTGGCACTCGCGGCGCAGGCTGGACGTGCCTACCACGCTGCCGGCAGGCAGGTCCTCCAGAGACTGGTAGGTATTGCTGACAAATGCGTCGCGCGGGTCTTCCCGCGGGCAGATCACCCCCAGGCCGAGCCCGTCGGGGAATTCCATGGGAACGTCCTTCATGGAGTGCACGGCGATGTCGGCGCGCCCTTCCAGCAGCGCGGCCTCCAGTTCCTTGACGAACAGGCCCTTGCCGCCGACCTTGGCCAGCGGTGCATCGAGCAACTGGTCACCGCGGGACGTCATCGGCACCAGTTCCACCGTCAGGCCGGGGTGGGCGGATTCCAGTTCGGCCTTGACGTATTCGGCCTGCCACAGCGCCAGCTGGCTTTCACGGGTTGCAATCCTGAGGGTCTGGTCCATGTGTGTTTCATCTTATGTTGGTGGGGCCTGGTGCGCCCCATGATACGAAAAGCTCAACCAAGTCGCAGGTTTTCCTTGAGGGCCGACAGGTGACGGCGGCTGACCGCGGGCTGCTCCTCGACCCCCTCCAGGCTCACCGCCCAACCTTCCCCGTCGCGAACGAGACCGGCGACATGACTGCGCGACACGAGCGCATTGCGGTGCACACGCAGGAAACGGCCGCCGAACTCTTCCTCCAGTTCCTTGAGGGTCTCAGTCAGCAGCAGGCTCCCTCCCGGGTAAATGGCCCTAACATATTTCTGCTCGGCCACCAGGCAGCGCACTTCGTCCACGGCCGCCATCTCGACACCGCGGTGAGTCTCGCTGA
The DNA here is from genome assembly GCA_030066555.1 of Halieaceae bacterium. Classification (GTDB taxonomy): domain Bacteria; phylum Pseudomonadota; class Gammaproteobacteria; order Pseudomonadales; family Halieaceae; genus JANQIO01. The sequence continues at coordinate 6,156 of JASJBK010000048.1, read as the reverse complement.
CCAGATGGGTGCGGCCCGGCGAGCCATCTTCCAGCGCCGCTAACTGCAGGCGATTGAGTTTACCCGCGCGGCCGAGAGCGTCGCGCAGCTTTTCCTCGCGCACGGGTTTCAGCAGGTAGGCCACCGCCTGGTTGTCCAGGGCCTGCAGGGCAAACTGGTCGTAGGCGGTGCAGAAGATCACCGCCGGCGGTTGCTCCAGGGATTGCAGCGCTGAGGCCACGGCAATACCGTCCATACCTGGCATGCGAATATCGAGCAACAGGAGGTCCGGTTGGGTAGACGCCACCAGCTCCAGCGCCTGGGCACCATTGCCCGCCTCGTGCGTCTCGGCCTCAGGGGCCACTTTATCCAGCAGCCGCAGCAGCCGCTCGCGAGCCAGCGGCTCATCGTCAACGACAAGAATCCTCACGCCGCAGACTCCGGCGTCATGGGCACAGTCAGTACCACGCGGTGCTCATCGTCGCCGGGGATCATCTCCAGATCTGCCGCTCCGCCGTAGATCGCGTCCAGGCGCTGGCGAATATTCTCCAGGGCGATCTGGTGGCCGTTACCACTGGAGCCCGGCGCCGCGGGCACGGGGTTCTCAATTTCCACCCGAACACTCTGGTCCTGGCATTGGGCGCTGATGCCGATACTGCCGCCCTCGGGCAGGCGCGCAACGCCGTGATAAACCGCATTTTCCACCAGCGGCTGCAATAGCAGGGAAGGCAGGGAACAGGCCAGGGCGGCCTCGTCGACGTCCCAGTTCACCTGCATGCGCTCCCCCAGTCGCAGCTGTTCAATACCCAGGTAGAGGCGACAAAGGTGCAGTTCGTCGGCCAGGGTGACGCCGTCATCGTTCTCCACCAGGCTGGCGCGGAACAGCTCTGACAGGTCTTCTACCGCCTGCTCCGCCTGTTCCGGTCGTGTGCCGATGAGACTGGCGATGCTGTTCATGGTATTGAACAGGAAGTGGGGGCGGATACGGGAGCGCAGGGACTCGATGCGCGCGTTCAGCTCTGCCTGTTCGCGGGCGCGCAACTGCTGTTGCAGGTAGAAGTAGCGCAGGGCTATGCCGCCGAACACAACGGCCACCAGCAGGTTGCGCAGCATCCACCAGCCATCCAGGAGCGCAACGCCGGTGTCGGCCAGCACCAGCGAGGCCACCAGGCTGCTGGCCGCGGTGACCAGCAGGATAATCACGAAACTCAGCACTACACCCACCGGCAGAGACAGGCGCGCCAGCAGCGGACGCGATGCACACAGCAGGCCGGCGCACAACAGCATGATCCACTGCACAAACAGGGAGGCAAGCGCGAAACTGCCCCAGTCGAAACTGGGCAGGCGGCTGCCGCCCAGTACATACACCACCACCAGCAGCTCTGACAGGATGAACATCAGCAGCACTGGCCGGGTGGCGCACAAGTCGGGAATAAAGAATTCGCCCGGCGCCTGCGCCGAACCGTTGCTGTCTCCGGTCATGGTCCTGGGACTTTTTATTGCCATACGCCGCGCGTCACGCGCCTCGCAGTGAGCAGTTTTTATGCTGCTATACTTGCATCCCCGCGCTGGAGCGGCAAGCCTCCGCGATTCGGCGCAGCAGCATTTAAGGCATCCATGAGCAAGAAAGACTCCACCAGCCAGACCTGGGGCGGGCGCTTCACCGAACCCACCGACAGCTTCGTACAGCGTTTCACGGCGTCGGTCGCCTTCGACCAGCGCATGGCGCAGCAGGATATCGCCGGTTCCCTGGCCCACGCGCGCATGCTCGCGGACGTCGGCGTTCTCAGCGCTGAAGAACTGTCCGCCATAGAGGGTGGGCTCGAGCAGATAGCCGCCGAAATCGAAGCCGGCAACTTTGACTGGTCGATTGAGCTCGAGGACGTTCACATGAATATCGAGGCGCGCTTGACTGCGCTGATCGGCGACGCTGGCAAGAAGCTGCACACCGGGCGCTCCCGCAATGACCAGGTGGCTACCGACATCCGGCTCTACCTGCGCGGCGCCATCGACGACATTGGCGCGGAGCTGACGCGACTGCAGCGGGGCCTGGTGGAGCTGGCAGCGGCGGAAGCCGACACCATCATGCCGGGCTTCACGCACCTGCAAACGGCACAGCCGGTGAGCTTCGGCCACCACCTGCTGGCGTGGAACGAAATGCTGGAGCGCGACTACACACGCCTGATGGACTGTCGGGCTCGCATGAACTTCAGCCCGCTGGGCGCGGCCGCCCTGGCCGGCACCTCCTACCCGATCGATCGCGCGCAAACTGCCGCAGCACTCGGCTTTGACGGCCCGACGGAAAACTCGCTGGACTCGGTCAGCGATCGCGACTTCGCCATCGAGTTTGTGGGCGCCGGCGCGCTTATCATGACCCACCTGTCACGCATGTCCGAGGAACTGGTGCTTTGGACTTCGGCGCAGTTCGATTTCGTGGAACTGCCCGACCGCTTCTGCACCGGCAGCTCGATCATGCCGCAAAAAAAGAACCCCGATGTGCCGGAGCTGGTACGCGGCAAGACCGGGCGCGTGAACGGCCACCTGGTGTCCCTGCTGAGCCTGATGAAGAGCCAGCCACTGGCCTATAACAAGGACAACCAGGAGGACAAGGAGCCGCTGTTCGATACCGTGGATACCCTGCTCGACAGCCTGCGCGCTTTTGCCGATATGGCGCCGGCCATCGTGCCGCGCCGGGACAATATGCGCGAGGCCGCCCTGCGCGGCTTTTCCACCGCCACCGACCTGGCAGACTACCTGGTGCGCAAGGGCATTCCGTTCCGCGACGCCCATGAGATTGTCGGCTCGGCCGTCGCCCACGGGGTAGCCGAGGGAGTCGACCTGGCAGAGCTGAGCCTGGAGACGCTACAGGGTTTCAGCGAGCAGATTGGCGAGGATGTCTTCGAAGTACTGACCCTGGAGGGCTCTGTGGCCGCCAGAGACCATATCGGCGGCACCGCTCCAGCCCAGGTGCGCGCCGCAGCGGAACGCGCCGCCGCGAGGCTTGCTTCTCGATAGATGAGCGTTAGCTGCCGGGTACCTGGTAACGCAGCCCGAACTGCAGTACGAAGTCCGGTGAGGTATCCACGGCGATATCCTCGCTGAAGCTGAACTCCGCCTCCCAGCCACGGGCAAACAGCCAGCTACCGCCGGCGGTGATCTGCACACTGGTATCGCCGAGCTGGGTCAGCGCGGAATCCGCCACCGCGGCGTGGCTGTCGATCTGCAGCTTCAGGTGAAACTTCTGCCAGGTCCGCCACTCCATGCCGCCGCTAGCGAACCAGAGGTCCTGCTCCTGGATATCGCCCAGCACGTCGGCGTCACCGGCGCGCAGGTAGCCGACGTGGGCGTGCCAGGTAATGGGCCAGTCGCCGCGGTGTGCGCCGCTGGCATTGAAACTCAGGTAGTAGTCCTCACTGCCGCTGCCCAGCAACTCGTCTTCGTCACCAGTGCCGAGCTTGGCCCCAGCGCGAATGCTGATGGCGGCGGTATCCGAGTTCCACAGCTGTTTGGTCAGCGCCAGGTTCAGGTCGCCCCAGCCATCGACCTCGTCCTGCAGCGAAAAGGCTGCACCGGGCGTAGTGAAACGGATATCGACAAGGTCCCGCGGGGCCTGGTCGCGATCGCCGTCGGGCAGGTTCCAGAAGTCGTGCCAGTCCTCGATGAGCTTGTCGAGATCGCCACCCTCGTGCCGCACCCACGGCATCTCGGCTTCAAAGTCCACTCCCCAGCCCAGGCCAACCGCCCCGCGCAGGGCGAAGCGCCGCGTTTCCACGTCGAAGTTCACGAATTCCCGGGCGTTGTCATCGACGCTGTAGTTGTTGGCGATGTTGCCATTGACCGAGGTCCAGAACTCGCCCGCCGGTAGCGTCTGCGCCTGGCGCATGTTGGGGAAGCCAAACAAGCCGGCCAGCGGCGCCAGGTTCTTGGCATAGAGGGGGTCGGCGAACGCCGGGCTACCTAACAGTGCCAGGCAAAGCGCGGGGAAGATGGTGATGCGCACAGTGCTACTCCATGTTGTTGTTCTGTCGGCGGGGCGGCTCGCCTGGCCTAACGGGCGCAGCTATAATGCCTGCTTTCGCCTAGTGGAATCGTGCAGTGCGCTTAAAGCCTTACCTGGTCCTGTTGCTGCTGGTACTGGCTGGCTGCGGGCAGAAGGGTGATCTGTACATCCCACAGGATCCGACACCGCCGCCACAGCCCGCCGAACAGGACACACCGGAATAAACCACACAATGCGTGACTTTGACTACCGCAATGGCGTGCTGTGCGCCGAGGCGCAGCCGTTGGCAGCCATAGCCGAGCGCTACGGTACGCCGACCTTTGTCTATTCGAAGGCCACCCTGTCGCGCAAGTTCCTCGCCTATGAGGAAGCCCTGGCGGGCACTGAGCACCTGGTCTGCTACGCCGTCAAGGCCAACTCTAACCTGGCGGTACTGAACCTGCTGGCCGGCCTGGGCGCGGGCTTCGATATCGTTTCACTGGGCGAGCTCGAGAGGGTGCTGGCCGCCGGCGGGGATCCGCGCAAGGTGGTGTTTTCAGGCGTCGCCAAGCGCCCGGAGGAAATGCGCCGCGCGCTCGAGCTCGACATCCTCTGCTTCAACGTTGAATCCGACAGCGAACTGGACCTGCTGTCTGCGGTGGCCGTGGAGATGGGGCGCACGGCGCGGGTGTCCCTGCGCGTGAACCCGGACGTGGATGCCCGCACCCATCCGTATATTTCTACCGGCCTCAAGCAGAACAAGTTCGGGGTACCCTGGGAGAGCGCACCGGACAGTTACCGCCGCGCGGCGGACCTGCCGGGCATTGCAGTGGTGGGCGTGGATTGCCACATCGGCTCGCAGCTTACCGAGATCAGTCCTTTCCTCGATGCACTCGATCGCCTGCTTGAGCTTGTAGATGCACTCGAGTCCGACGGTATCGGCATTTCCCACCTGGACCTGGGCGGCGGACTGGGCGTGCGCTACCGCGACGAGGAGCCGCCGGCCACCGCCGACTACATTGCCGCGGTGCGTGAGCGCCTGGGCGACCGCAAGCTCAAGCTGATGTTCGAGCCCGGGCGTTCGATCTGCGCCGAGGCCGGCCTCCTGCTGACCCGGGTGAATGCGCTCAAGAGCAACGGTGGCCACCACTTTGCGATTGTCGACGGCGCCATGAACGACCTGCTGCGCCCGGCCCTCTACGACGCCTGGATGGACATCCTGCCGGTCAGCCCGCGTGAGGACGCTGAAACCCTGGCCTACGACGTGGTCGGTCCCGTGTGCGAGACCGGCGACTTTCTCGGCAAGCAGCGCGAGCTGGCGCTGGCCGCGGGCGACCTGCTGGCGGTCATGGACGCCGGCGCCTACGGTTTTACCATGAGTTCCAATTACAACACCCGGCCGCGGGCGGCCGAGGTCATGGTCGATGGTGACACGGCACACCTGGTGAGGGCCCGCGAGACTATCGACGACCTGCTGCGCGGCGAGCAACTGCTGCCGGACCAGGAAGGCGCGGCGTGAGACTCAAGTTCACCAAGATGCAGGGCCTGGGCAACGACTTCGTGGTCCTCGACCTGGTGAGCCAGCGCTGCAACCTGCGCCCGGCGCATATTCGCAAGCTGGCCGACCGTCGCCTGGGCATCGGCTGTGACCAGGTGCTGGTGGTCGAACCACCCCAGGACCCGGACGTGGATTTCCGCTACCGCATTTTCAACGCCGACGGCCGCGAGGTGGAACAGTGCGGCAACGGCGCGCGCTGCGTGGCCCGATTCGTGCGCGACCGGCGCCTGACCCACCGCTACAAGATCAGCGTGGAAACCGCCGGCGGCCCCATGGACCTCAAGGTGCGCAAGGACAAGCAGGTGGAGGTCAACATGGGCCCGCCGCGCTTTGAACCTGCCGATATACCCTTTGACGCCGAGAGCCGCGCCGAGCGCTATAGGCTGGAGGTCGACAGCCAGCAGCTGGAAATTTCAGCCCTGTCCATGGGCAACCCCCACGCCGTGATGCAGGTGGACGACGTGGAGAGCGCGCCGGTGGAGCGCCTGGGGCCTTTGATCGAGTCCCACGAGCGTTTTCCACAGCAGGTCAACGCCGGCTTCATGCAGGTGATATCGGACAGGGAGATTCGCCTCAGGGTGTACGAGCGCGGCGTGGGCGAAACCCAGGCCTGCGGCAGCGGTGCCTGTGCCGCGGTGGT
>JASJBK010000256.1 GCA_030066555.1 Halieaceae bacterium | reverse complement strand
GGATCCCCGCTTTCGCGGGGATGACGAATCTTGGTTTGCCTGCTGCGTTCCGCGCATACGTGAGACTCACTCTGAAAGAGGGCGCGAGCTGGGTCTATTCCCTCCACGGACCGTCAACGGCCAGGGACGGCCGTTGCCGAGCGAGCCATGGACGGCAAGATTTTAGCGTGTCGGGGGAGGGAATAGACCTAGTTCGCGCCCGACCTACGGAGCACCTCTCAAGATATAGGTACAGTTCGCACCCGCCCTACGGGGGGGGCCTTACTTCACCGCCAGGAATGAGGCGATCGATTCAGCTTCCCACATGGTGTCGCGAAAGCCGAGGTTGATCATTTCGTCGATGAAGGGCTGGGCGAACAGCAGATAGCTGGCGGCCATAGCGCCGCCGCCGCTGGTGGTGGCGCCGGTGCTGCGCAGGAAGGCGCGCAGGCTCTTTGGCAGGTAGCGCACCTTGCGCCCGGCGATCTTGTCGACTTCTTCCGACGGCCAGATGATGAGGTTCTCCACCGGCTTCAGGGGAATGCCCTGCGCCGCGCGTATCTCGTCGGGGATCAGTCGCACCAGTTCATTGATGCGCTCCAGGTGCTCTATGTCGCCCTCGAGGGTGTCGACGAAGGCGCTGGTGAGCATCTGGCCGATAATCTGGGCGATGGAAGGCGAGTGGCGGGTGCGGGTGCCGCCGCCGTGCTTGGGGGCCCGGTTGCCGCTGACACCGATGATGAATACGCGGTCGGCGCCCAGGTGCAGGGCGGGGCTGATCGGTGCGAGCTGGCGCAGGGCGCCGTCGCCGAAGTACTCGTACTCGATGCGCGTGGTGGGGAACAGGGTGGGGATGGCGGAGGAAGCCATCAGGTGGTCGGCATTCAGCAATACCGGCCGGCCGATGCGACGGTGCCGCTGCCAGCCCTGCAGATCCCGTCGGCCCTGGAAGAACGCCACCGACTGGCCGGAGGTGTAGCCCATGGCTGTCACGCTGACCGCATCGATGTCGCCGCGGCCGATGGCCCGGTCGATGCGTTCAAAATGCACCGTGCGTTCAATGAGTTCGCGCAGTGGCGAATTGTCCAGCAGGGCGATCGGGCGGGTCCGGCCCACGCCCTGGTTGCCCAGCGAACCCAGCATCCTGACAACGCCGCGCAGCACTTCACGCAAGCCGTAGCGGTACACGCTCCCCGGTTCAAGGCTGCGCCAGATGCCTTCCAGCTCTTGGACCGCGTCCGCGAAACAACCCTCGTGTGCGGCCAGTGTCACCGCATTGATCGCGCCGGCACTGGTGCCGCAGATAATTGGGAAGGGGTTGCAGGCGCCAGCAGGCAGGATCTCCGCCACGGCCTTGAGCACGCCTACCTGGTAGGCGGCGCGGGCGCCGCCGCCGGAGAGGATCAGGGCATTCTTCAATGTGCCTGGCTCTGGCTACCAATCAGTCGGCGGGTGAGGGCAATACGCAGCCGCTCGGGCAGAAGCTTGTCGAGCAACGCCCAGGTACTGGCGCCGTCGCCCAGCACATAGCTGACGCGGGAACCGTTGACCGCTCGCTCGATCGCGGCGGCTATGTCATCGGGTGTCAGGCTGATCTTGCTTTCGCCGGTGGTCTTGTCCTGTACGTCCCTGGCCATGCGTGTGTCCACCAGGTGCGGCTTCACACAGGTCACGCGGATACCGTGGTTTGCCCACTCGATATGCAGGGCCTGGGTCATCGCATTCACGTAGAACTTGGTGGCGCTGTATACCGCGAGATTGGGAATGCCGTGAATGCTCGACGCCGAGCACAGGTTTACCAGGCAGGCCCCCGGCGTGCCTTCAAGGTAGGGAAAGGCGAGCTGGGCCACGTGGGTGAAACCGCGCACGTTGACGTCGATCATCAGGTCGTGGGCGTTGGCGTCGATCCCCGTAAACGGACCGGCGCTCAGTACCCCGGCGTTATTGACCACCAGCGGGATCTTGCCATCGGAGCCGGCCGCGAAGTCGGCGAGCGCCGCCTCGATGGAACTGCGATCGCTGACATCGCAGAAGCCGCTGTGGGAATTGGCAAACAAGCTGTCGGTCATAAGCTCGGCCAGGCCTTCGCGGTTGATGTCGTAGAGCCCTACGCGCCAGCCATGGCCGGCAAAGCGCCTTGCGGTGGCGAGGCCGATGCCCGACGCGGCGCCGGTGATGAACACACTCTTCACGCAATATCCCCCCAGTTGCGCCATGTCGACCAGAATAGCCGCTATTGGCGTCACATTTCGACAGGTTTCCCCGTTCTTTGCTAGCGGCGAATCCCCAGCGTCCTGCCCACGCCCTCGGGCGTGCCCAATGCCTGGCCGCGTTCCAGCTCGGCCTGGAAGCGCTGCATCTGCTCATCGCTGAAGCTGGTGCTGCGGCGGGTCTGCATATCGATGTACATGCCCAGGTTCTCGTTGGTAGCCGCCAGGTAACCTTCCTCGGCGTGGTACAGGCAGTGGTAGAAGTGCAGCCGCTTGTGGTCGTAGTCCACCAGTTGGGTGGTAAAGCGTAGCGGGTCGCCTTCCATAAGTTCGGCGATGAAATCGATGTTGGCGGCCAGGCTGAACGTGGACTTGCCCATCTGTTGCTTGTGTTCGACGCCGATGCCCAGGTAGTCGTAGAAGCCGTCGGTGGCGATCTGGTCGAAGGCCACCAGGTAGTAGCCCATGTTCATGTGGCCGTTGTAGTCGATCCATGCCGGCAGCACGGAAGCTGTGGCGGTATACAGTGCGTCGTCGCCCATGCGACCTCCTGGTCACCTGTATTGTGCTCAGCATACGCGCTGGACGGTGTGGCGCCAAAATTCGGCGTTCCGGGTATCTCGCCAGAACTTGATGCGTCGCAAGGGCTGATGTGGCAGGCTGCTATAGCGTAAAGCCCTGAAACTCCCTGGAGGTGAATCATGCCAGGCCATCGCATCTTTTTTTGCGCCTTGCCGCTGGTCCTGCTGTCGCTGGCAGGCTGCGAGCTGGGTCCCGAATCGCCGCGGGGCTTTGCCTTGCCCGAGGGCGACGCCGAGGCCGGCAAGCAGACCTTTGTAGAGCTGCGTTGCCACGACTGCCACAGCGCCGAAGGGGTGCCGCAGCGCGACCCTGAAGCCACGGATATACACCTGCCATTGGGCGGCAAATCCACCCGGGTCACCACTTACGCCGCGCTGGTCACCTCGATCATCAATCCCTCCCACCGCTATTCCTCGCGCCTGCCGCGATCCGTCTCCACGGAGGACGGCGAATCGCGCATGCCGGTCTACAACGACCTGATGACAGTGACGGAGCTGATCGACCTGGTGGCGTTCCTGCAGCCCCAGTACGAGGTGATCGTGATATCGCCCAACAGCTACGAGACCTACTACCCCTGAAACACCCGGAGAGCGCCATGAGAGCGCTTTAGCAGCCTGATGCGGGCAAACAGACCCGATTCTGTCCAGGTTGCGTATCAGTTTGCAGAATAAGGCCGGCCGCCCCGCAGCGGGCCGAGTCGGGCGCTGCTGAACACCTCAGAGGACAATGATGAGCAACACTACTGCACGGCCGCTTGACGGCATCCGCGTTATTGAAATGGGACAACTGCTGGCGGGGCCGTTTACCGGGTCTATCCTCGCCTACTTTGGCGCGGAAGTGATCAAGGTCGAGCCCCCGGTCACCGGGGACCCGATCCGCGGCTGGCGTATCCTCGACGACGACGGCACTTCCCTGTGGTGGCGCAGTATCGGTCGCAACAAGAAAAGCGTAACCCTGGACCTCAAGAGCGAGCAGGGCCGCGACCTTGTGCGCGAACTGATGAAGACCGCCGACGTGGTGGTGGAGAACTTCCGCCCCGGTGTCATTGAAGACTGGGGCCTGGGCCCCGATGACCTCAAGCCCTTCAACCCCGGGCTGATCTACGCGCGCATTTCCGGCTACGGACAAACCGGCCCATACTCCAGGAAGCCTGGTTATGCCTCGGTCACCGAGGGGGTGTCGGGCTTCCGCTACGTAAACGGCTTCCCGGGCCAGCCGCCGGTGCGCCCCAACCTCAGCGTTGGCGACACCGTGTCTGCGATTCACGCTGCCCTCGGTGTCTGCCTGGCACTGCTGCAGCGCAACAACCAGCCCGATGAGGGCCAGGTCGTCGACGTGGCGCTCTACGAATCCATGTTCAACCTGATGGAGTCGGTAGTACCCGAGTATGCCGGTGCCGGTATCGTGCGCGAGCCCTCCGGCACCACTATTACCGGCATCGTACCGACCAACACCTACACCTGCGCCGACGGCAAGTACGTGGTGATTGGCGGTAACGGCGATTCGATCTTCAAGCGGCTGATGGTGGCTGCGGGCCACCCCGAAATGGCGGAGAACCCGGCCATGGCCAATAACGCCGGTCGCGTCGAACACGAGCCGGAAATCGACAAGGCCTTGTCGGACTGGTGTGCCTCACTGCCGGCTTCAGAAGTGGTCGAGACCCTCGAGAAAGAGCGCGTGCCCGTGGGCCTGATGTACAACATCGAGGACCAGTTCAACGACCCGCACTTTCGCGCCCGCGGCATGTTCGAAGAGGTCGACGTCAACGGCAAGACCCACACCATCCCGGCGATCACCCCGATCCTCTCAAAGACCCCGGGCCGCACCGACTGGCCCGGCGCCGAGGTCGGCGCCCACAACGATGAAGTTCTGAAGGGTATCCTCTCCCTCAGCGACGAGGATGTGGCAGCCCTGAAAGAGCAGGGCGTCTGCTAGCAGATTTTCGGGAAACCTCGTGAGCTGCAGGTTCGGGTACGCTGCGCTAACAAATTCTCGGAAGTTGCTCGCCGTGCAGCCAGTCCACTACCCGTTCACCGCCGATGGCGGTGGACATGCGCACCAGGCGTAGTTCGTCCTCGATGATCTCGCCGACGATAGCCGCGTCTTCGCCGCAGGGCGCGCAGCGCATCGCGGCAAGCATGGCATCGGCCGCTTCTGGCGCGACGATGGCGATCAGCTTGCCCTCGTTGGCAACGTTGAGCGGGTCCAGCCCCAGCAGCTCACAGGCGCCTTTCACTTCCTCGCGCACCGGTAGCGATGCTTCCTCAAGGCGAATGCCGACACCGGACTGGTGGGCAATCTCATTGAGCGTTGCGGCCAGTCCGCCGCGGGTGGGGTCTCGCATCAGGCGCAGGGCAGGGCCGTTTTCCGCCACCATGGCCGCTACCAGGTGATTGAGTGAGGCGGAGTCCGAGCAGAGCTCGGTGGCAAAGCGCAGGCCTTTGCGCAATGACATGATGGCGACACCGTGATCGCCGACGGTGCCGGAAACGATGACCTTGTCACCGGGCCGCGCGTGGTCGCTGCCGAGTTCGAGCCCGGCGGGCACCCGGCCGACGCCGGCTGTGTTGATGAACACGCCGTCGCCCTTGCCGCGCTCCACTACCTTGGTGTCACCGGTGACAATGGCCACACCCGCTTCCCGTGCGGCGGCCGCCATCGAGTCGACGATGCGCGCCAGGTCGGCGAGCGGGAAACCCTCCTCGAGAATAAAGCCCGCGGTCAGATACAGGGGTACGGCACCACCCATCGCGAGGTCGTTGACGGTACCGTGGACTGCCAGGCTACCGATATCGCCGCCTGGGAAGAACAGCGGCGAAATCACGAAGCTGTCGGTGGTCATGACCATGCGGCCTGCGTCTACGTCGAAGCTGGCCTGGTCGTCGCCGCGATTGAGCATGGGGTTGTCGAAGGCGCGCCGGAACAGCATATCCACCAGGTCGGCCATGGCGCGACCACCGGCACCGTGGCTCATGTCGACCTTGCCGTTGGCGAGGTCGAGCTTGCGCGCCTGGCGGCGACCCGCTTCTGCCATAGCGTCGTGATTACCCTTGTCGTACTGCACGGCGCTTCTCCCGTTGTTCTTTCTGCCTGCGGTGCTCGGCCTCGGCCTGCTGGCGGAAACGTCCGTAGGTGTAATACGCGGCACAGGCTCCCTCGTCAGACACCATGCAGGAACCCAGCGGGTTGTCCGGCGTACAACTGGTTGCGAACAGCTTGCAGTCGGTGGGTTTCTTCACCCCGCGCAGGATGGCCGGGCAATCACAGCTCTTGGTGCCGCGGGCATTCTGGTAGTGCATGTCGAAGCGCCGCTCGGCGTCGAACTGTGCAAATTCCTCGCGAATGGACAGCGCCGATTCGGGAATGTCACCCAGGCCGCGCCATTCGAAGCTGGG
>JASJBK010000255.1 GCA_030066555.1 Halieaceae bacterium | reverse complement strand
GCGGGCGCGAACTGGACCTGCCCCCTCCCCGGACACGCTAAAAGCATGCCGTCCATGGCTCGCTCGACTGCGGCCGTCCCCGAAAAGAGGGGCAGGCCCTCCTGGCCGCAGACGGTCCCGGAAGCGCCCGAAGGCACCACACGCGCTCCTCCCTAGCCAAGCCCAAGTCACATTCCCTCTGTCATTCCCGCGAAGGCGGGAATCCAGTCGCCGGTTTGAGTCTCAACTGGATCCCCGCCTTCGCGGGGATGACGGGCGTAAGCGTCTGGGCCTCTCTCTGTAAGAGGGCGTGAGCTGGGCCTGCCCCCTCCACGGACCGTCGCCGGCCATGGTGCGATCTCAACTGGTCCTTGCAACAGTAGCTTGCAATACATCGGCGGGCGTTGCCCACCCCAGGGTTTTGCGAGGACGCCGATTCAGCCGATCAGCAATCTCATCCAGGTAGACCTGTGAGTGCACGGATAAGTCCGTCCCCTTCGGGAAATACTGCCTCAACAACCCGTTCGTGTTCTCGTTCGAGCCGCGCTGCCATGGGCTGTAGGGATCGCAGAAGTACACCTGCACATCGGTCTCCAGCGTAAAACGCGCGTGTGACGCCATCTCAATGCCGCGATCCCAGGTCAGGGAGCGGCGTAGTTCGTCTGGCAGTCGCTTGATGTGCTCCGCCAGCACAGCGGCGACGTTGATACTGTTCTTGTCCTCGACCTTAATCAGCATGACGTAGCGCGAATGGCGCTCGACCAGGGTCGCTATCTGGGACTGCTTGCTGCCGCACAGCAGGTCACCCTCCCAGTGGCCAGGCACGGCGCGATCTGCTGCTTCTGCCGGGCGCTCGCTAATCGACAGCTCACCTGTAATTGAGCCACCGTGTTTGCCCCGAGCACCTGGCGGCCGCCGCCGCGGTCGCTGGGTGCGCAAGTGCGCTACCAGCTCCCGCTTCAAGGCCCCGCGAGCCTGGACGTACAATGTGCGATAGATCGTCTCGTGCGACACCCTCATACTCTCGTCGCCTGGGTAGGCTGTGACAAGTGCGGCGCTGATCTGCTCCGGCGACCATTGCTGCTCCAACCAGGCCGCGACCTGGTCACGTAGCCGCAGGTGGGTCGCCAGGAGGCACGGCTTCGGTCGTCGAGCCCGCGCCCATGCCTGAGTATCAGCCCGCAGTGCGCGATACGCATGTATACCACCGTTACGACGCACTTCACGGCTGATACTGGAGGGCTCGCGGCCCAACTTACGGGCAATCGCCCGGAACGAGAGTCCGGCGCTAAGCCCCCGGGAGATCTCTTCGCGCTCGGCCAGGCTCAGCGAACGCGCTGATCGCTTGCGCGATGCTGGCAGGATGCCCCCGGTCCGGTCGAGCTCGCGAGCCACTGTATGATCGGCACGCCCCAGGAGATTGGCGATGTCTCTCATGTGGTCGCCCTGTTGCCAGCGCTCCCAGATACGCGTCCGCTCTGACGCCGTCAGGCCCCACGGTCTCTTGCTCATGACAAATCCTCCCTCAAAAGAGTCAGTGTTGCAGAGACCAGTTGAAACCGCCGGATGGCCGGCGCCGAGCGAGCCATGGACGGCATGCTTTTAGCGTGTCCGGGGAGGGGGTAGATCCAGTTCGCACCCGCCCTACGAAGCTCGGAATACCGGTAGCCGCAGAGACTCCGCGGGCGGACTTGCCGGGAAGCTTTGGTGTCCGGAAGGTTACTTGTTCTCGAAGCTGAGGACGGTTTTCCACCAGAGTTTGGGTAGCAGCACTTTCCAGAGCAGTAGCAGTCGTGCCTCACCCGGGTAGATGATGTCGCGCTTTTTCTCGATGCCGCGCTCGATGGCATCGATGATCTTCTCGGGGTTTGCGAGTCGCCCGGTCTTGCGGGCCTCCTGGATGCTGCCCGGGGTGTCCGTGGCCACAGTCTGGTCGATCAGTGGCGTATTCACCGCCGGCGGGCACACCAGGTGCACGTCGACGCCGCGGCCGCGAATCTCGTTTTGCAGGCATTCGACATAGGTGTTCACCGCCGACTTGGTGGCGCAGTAGGCGCCCATTTTTGGAACTATCGCCACCCCGGCGATGGAGCCGAACAACACCATGCGGCCATGGCCGCGCTCCAGCATGTGCGGTAACAGGGTCTTGATCATGTAGACGGTGCCAAAGAAGTTAACCTGGAACAGGAACTCGAGTTTATCGTTGCTGTGATCTTCCAGCGCGTGAGCCGGCATCAGGGCCGCGGCGTGTACCAGCTCGTCGATCTCGCCCAGGGCGCTGCGGATTTCACTGACCCTTGCCTCGATCTGCTCGGCAGAGCTGATGTCGCAGCGGTAGCAGTGGATGTTGCCGGACCCTTCGGCGGTCTCCGCGAGGCCCGCCTCGTTGAGGTCCAGGGCGGCGACGGTTGCGCCGTTCGCGGCCAGCCGCCGGGCGTAAATGCGTCCCATGCCGCTGGCGGCGCCGGTGACCAGGACGAGCCTGTTCTTGCCGTTCTGCATGTCCTTGCCTACCACCTATTAGTCTTTAGGTCGATCATCATAGGTGTGCCCCGCCGGCTACACAAGGCGGCTGGTTCAGCCGGGGATACCGAGGGGAGTCAGGCTTTCTGTATGTGATCCAGGGGCAGTTCGGTCTTGCGCACCACCGGTCGCAGCACGAAGCTGGACTGGACTCCTGTCACCCCCTCGATGCGGGTGAGCTTGCCCAGCAGGAAGTCCTCGTAGTACTCCATGTCGGGTACCACGGCCTTGACCAGGTAGTCGGCGGCGCTGCCGGTGACCACCGCGCATTCCACCACCTCCGGAAACTCCTGCACCTGGCGCTCGAAATTATCGAAGCGCTCGGGCGTGTGGCGGTCCATGGTGATGGTGATAAAGGCGGTAAGCTTGAGCCCGAGCTGGGACTGGTTCAGCAGGGTGACGTGGCGGTCGATGATACCGGACTCCTCCAGCCGCTTGACCCGGCGCGAGCAGGGAGTAGGCGACAGGCCGACGGCATCTGCCAGCTCGAGGTTGCTGATTCGACCGTTGCGCTGGATCTCTTCCAGTATGCGCCGGTCAATACGGTCCAGTTTCACAGCTCGTCTCCGGTGCTTGCGAGTGCAGCGTCCGCGGCGACAGCGGCCTCGCCGGGCGCCGTGCTGAAGTACACCCGGGCTGCAGCCATCACTTTTGGCGCCAGCAGCAGCGTTGCCGTCATGGTGGGAATGGCCATTAGCCCGTAGGCACCCACGATCAGGTTGAAGACCACGTCGATGCTCACACTCGCTCCAAACACTATAGTCCCGAGGAAGAAGTAGCGGAACCAGTGCGCATACTCGGCGCCAAACAGGAAACCGAAGCAGGTCGCGCCGTAGTACCAGCCGGCGAACATGGTAGTCAGGCTAAGGATCAGCACCACCAGTGCCAGTAACGGGGTGGCGATCACCCCCATCTCGGTGCGCAGCGCCGTCAGGGTCATGGCGATACCATTGAGTTCCCCCGGTGCCTGCCACAGGCCAGAGGCGAGAATCACCAGGGCAGTACAGGTGCAGACCAGCAGGGTGTCGATCATGGGCCCGAGCATCGCCACCAGCCCTTCCTTGATAGGCTCGCGGGTGCGGGCCACGCTGTGGGCCATGACCTCGGTGCCCAGCCCTGCCTCGTTGGAGAAGGTGCCGCGGCTAACGCCAATCAACATGACCCCCAGCAGCCCACCGCCTACTGCCTGCGGGTTGAAGGCTTCGGTAACAATCAACATCAGCAGGCCGGGGATTTCCGGCAAATGCCGGGCCAGCACGTACAGGGCCATCGCAAGGTAGGCCAGCGACATCGCGGGCAGCAGCGCCACTGCCACCCTTGCCACCCGCTTGAGGCCGCCGAACACCACCACGGCGACAATGGCGGCGATGCCGATACCAACAACCAGGTTGAAGCTGGCAGGGTCTCCCTGGGCGCCCAGGCTCTCCCGTACCAGCGCCGTCAGCTGGTTGGCCTGGAACATGGGCAGGGTGCCGATCAGGCCGGCTGCCGAAAATAGCATAGCGAGTGGGTAAAAGGGCTTCGGCAGTGCCTCGCGAATCACGTACTGGGGGCCGCCGCGCAGCTGGCCCAGGCTGTCGTGGCCGCGATACATGATGCCCAGGCTGCAGGTAAAAAACTTGGTGGCGATGCCGACCAGCGCGCTGGCCCACATCCAGAACACTGCCCCTGGCCCGCCGGCGACGATTGCCAGTGCCACGCCGGCGATATTGCCAAGCCCCAGGGTGCCCGCGAGGGCGGCCGCCAGCGCCTGGGCGTGGCTCAGTTCACCGGGCTCATCCGGGGTGTTGTGGCGGCCCAGGGTGATGCCGATAGCGTGACCGATGTGGCGGTAGGGGAGGAGCCGGGAGTAGATCGCAAAGAACAACCCGCCACCGACCAGCAGCACCAGCAGGGGCGTGCCCCAGATGGCGTTCGCGAAAGCCGCGGACCAGCGTTCGAGGAATTCCAGCATTCAGGCGCTCAGGGCGTCGAGGTGGGCAACCGTGCTGCGCGCGAGGGCGTCCAGGTGGTAGCCACCTTCCAGGGCCGAGACCAGCTTGCCGCTGCAGTGGCGCTGGGCGGCGTCCACCAGCAGTTGGCTGACCCAGAGGTAGTCCTCGTCTTCGAGGGCAAGGCCGCCAAGGGGGTCTTCGCGGTGGGCATCGAAGCCGGCCGAAACCAGGATCAGGTCGGGTCGGTGGCGTTCGATGGCGGGCAGCCAGTCGCGTTCGATGGCGGCGCGAAATGCCGCACCGCTGGTGCCGGCGTCCAGCGGGGTCAAGACGATATGATCCCTGCTGACGTCGTCAAAGCGGCCCGGGTAGAAGGGGTACTGGAAGCTTGAGCACACCATCACCTCGGGGCGCTCAAGGAAAATCTCCACGGTGCCGTTGCCATGGTGTACATCGAAGTCGAAAATCGCCACCCGTTCGGCGCCCAGTGCCAGCGCCCTCTCTGCGGCCAGGGCGATATTATTGAACAGGCAAAAGCCCATGGGCAGGGCCGATTCTGCATGGTGCCCGGGGGGTCGAACCGCGCAGAAGGCTCGCTCGGCGCGGTCGTCCATGACCGCGTCCACCCCCTGTATCGCTGCACCCGCCGCCAGCCGGGCGGCACGCAGGCTGTAGCGGTTGAGAGAGGTATCGGCGTCAACCCTAACAATGCCCTCGCCGGGATCCAGTGCCGCCAGCCGGGCGACGTACTCCGAGGGGTGCACCTGGCCAAAGCAGCGATCATCGATCTCCCTGGCTTCCACGGCTACCAGTGAGTGACCCCATTCCCGCGCCTGTACCGCGTCGTGAATGGCCCGCAGGCGGGCGGGGCTCTCGGGGTGGTGGTCAAGCATGACGTGCTTTTCGCAGTCGCCGTGACTGATAAAGAGGACTGGCATGTCTGGTATATTAGCTCTTTAGCAAGGTGATTTGATATGAACGATATGACCGTGGGACAGGTTGGCGTCGGGCTCGATGAGATCCGTGCCGCCCACGCGCGCATTGCTCCCCATATCCACCGCACACCGATCATTCACAGTCGCCTGCTGGACGAACGCGCTGGCTGCGAAGTGTATTTCAAATGCGAAAACCTGCAGAAAATCGGCGCCTTCAAGGCGCGGGGTGCACTCAATGCCGTGCTCGACCTCGATGAAGCCACTGCGGCGCGCGGCGTTGCCACCCACTCCTCGGGTAACCACGGCGCCGCCCTGGCCATGGCTGCGGGGGTGCGCGGCATTCCTGCCCACATCGTCATGCCCTCCAATGCGCCGGCGGTAAA
This sequence comes from Halieaceae bacterium, assembly GCA_030066555.1. Classification (GTDB taxonomy): domain Bacteria; phylum Pseudomonadota; class Gammaproteobacteria; order Pseudomonadales; family Halieaceae; genus JANQIO01. The sequence goes on along the minus strand of JASJBK010000255.1, from coordinate 426 downwards.
GAAAGCCGCGGTCGCAGCTTATGGCGGGCACATTATCGAGTGCGAACCCACCCTGGAGGCGCGGGAAACCACCCTCGAGAAGGTTATCGCCGAACACGACAGCCACGTGGTACACCCCTACGACGACCCGCGTGTCATAGCCGGCCAGGGCACCACGGCCATGGAGCTGCTGGAACAGCTGGACGAGATCGACGTGGTGGTGATCCCGGTGGGCGGCGGTGGCCTGTTGGGCGGGATGGCGACGGCTATCAAGGCGCTCAAGCCCGCCATCGAGGTCATGGCCGCCGAGCCCGCCGGCGCCGACGACGCCTTTCGCTCCTTCGGTCTGGGTTATCGTGTGCCGCAGGAGAACCCCAACACCATCGCCGATGGCCTGCTGACCAGCCTCGGAGTGCGCAACTACGCCATCATCCGCGAGCGGGTAGA
>JASJBK010000254.1 GCA_030066555.1 Halieaceae bacterium | reverse complement strand
CGGCTGCCTCGCTGACATCCTCGTCCCGGCGATCACCCGGCATGGTCAATACCACGATCTTGCGGCCGCTGACTTCGTAGCGATCCACCACATCGCAGACCATCTTGATAGCGGCCGGGTTGTGGGCGTAGTCGAGGATGACCTTGAAAGGCAACTCATCGTAGACATTGAGCCGACCGGGCGACTGGAAGAAGGAGCTGTCGAAGGTGCGCAGGCCGTGGCGAATGTCCTCCAGATCCAGACCCATGTGATAGGCCAGCGCCGCGGCGAACATGGCGTTCTGGACATTGTGCAGGGCGCGTCCTTCAAGGGTGGCGGGAATAAGGTGCGCCCATAGCAGCGGAATGTTGTGGCCCTGCTCATCGTACAGGGTGATCATATTGCCGTTCATCCCCTGCTCCAGCACCAGCGCAGTGCCACCAGCCTGAACGTGCTCACGCACCAGCGGATGGTTGCGGTTCATGGTGATATAACAGAGCTTGTCGGCGGTGCAATAGTCGGCCATCTGCAGGCAGTGGGGATCGTCGGCGTTGAGCACCGCGGCATCCCTGGCGACTTCCACCACCACCCGCTTTACTTCCGCCAGGTCTTCCAGCGTATCCACACCTTTCAGCCCCAGGTGATCGGCGGCGATATTTAGGCAGGCAGATACGTTGGAGCTGCGATAGCCGAGACCGGCGCGAATGATCCCGCCACGAGCGGTTTCCATCACCGCGGCATCCACCGATGGATCACGCAGCACCATCTGCGCCGCGGTCGGGCCAGTCATGTCACCAGACACCGTCAGGCGGCCGTCGATGTAAACACCGTCGGTACTGGTCTGGCCGACGGTCATGCCCGACATCTTGAGGATATGACTCAACATTCGCGAGGTGGTGGTCTTGCCGTTGGTGCCGGTGATGGCGGCAATCGGTATGCGGCTGGGGCTGCCCTCCGGGAACAGCATATCGATCACCGGCTCGGCCACGTTGCGCGGCTCACCTTCGGAGGGCGCCACATGCATGCGGAAGCCTGGCGCGGCGTTGCACTCACAAATGCCGCCGCCCACGTCCCGGTAGGATCGGGTGATATCGGTGGTAATGAAATCAACCCCGCCGACGTCCAGACCCAGGGCGAGGATGGCGCGCTCGGCCATGCTCTTGTTGTCCGGGTGGATCACGTCAGTCACATCCACTGCCGTGCCACCGGTACTGAGGTTGGCGGTGGGCTGCAGGTACACTTCCTCGCCGTCGGCCGGCACGCTATCAACGCTGTAGCCCTGCTGCTCCAGCATCAGTTCGGCGGCGGCGTCGAGGCTGATACGGGTCAACACCTTTTCATGGCCGATGCCGCGACGCGGGTCCTTATTTACCTTGTTCACCAGCTTACTGATAGTACGCTTGCCATTGCCCACCACATGGGCCGGCACGCGCTTGGCCGCTGCGACCAACTCGCCGTTCACCACCAGCAGGCGGTGGTCGAGCCCCTGCAGAAAGGTCTCGACGATAATCCCCTCGCTGTGTTCCTTGGCCTTGTCGTAGGCCGCCTCCAGCTGAGTTGCGTCAGTGATATTAGTGGTGACGCCGCGGCCGTGATTGGCGTTCAGCGGCTTGACCACCACCGGGTAGCCGATGCGATCCGCCGCCTGGACGGCGCGCCGAAGCCGGTACACCAGTGCCTGCCGGGGCACAGGCAATCCCAGGTCGCCAAGAATGCGATTGGTTTCATCCTTTTCCGAGGCCAGCTCCACGGCAATGTGCTGGGTTTCGCTGGTGATAGTGGCCTGCAGACGCTTCTGGTAACGACCGTGACCAAGCTGAATCAGACTGTGGTCGTTGAGCCGGATCCACGGGATATCCCGCGCCTCCGCCGCCTTCACCAGCGAATCGGTGCTGGGGCCCAGTGCGCGCCGCTGACAGGCGCGAATAAAGTCTTCCAGCTCGCTGGCAAAGTCGAAGTCCCGCGGCGTTTCCTCGGGTTGCAGATCCGCAGGCAACAGCGAATGCATCAGGTCCAGGCCAAGCTTGCCCGCCTGAATGCCGGCGAACTCGCTTTCGTACTCGTAGACCATGTCATAGACGCCGGGGGTATCTGTCGAGCGCGTCTTGCCGAAGCTCACATCGGCGCCGGCCATGATCTGTAGCTCAAGCACCACGTGCTCCAGCACATGGCCCAGCCAGGTACCCTCGTCTTCGCGCATGCGGCGCAGAAACCCACCTGGTTCCTGGTAGGAACAGCCGTGATCGCCCAGGCCGGGGATCGCTTCCACCAGGCCATCAATGAACTCTTCACCAATGCGCGCGGTGGGCCACTCCTCGAGTATGCCGAGGTCGACGGCGTGACGGATAACGGGAAACAGCGCGTACACGTTGGGACCGCGGTAGACGCTGGTACTGACAAATTTCATTTATGAGCTCCACTTGAGCCGGACAAGCCGGTAATTGCGCAAGCCGCGCATTGTACAGGGAAGTGACCCGCAATATTCGCAATCAGCGCCCCGATACTTGATAATAGCCGCTATTCATCAAATCGACCCCGGAGATACGTTGGAGTCAAAGACAGCACCGCAGGCCGGGCCGCTACTCATGATCGGCGGCCGCCTGGAAAGCGACAACCAGGCACTGTTCGACGCACTCAGACTCCACTCCCAAGGCCGTATCGCCGTCCTGGCAATGGCCTCTCGCTACCCCGAAGAAGTTGGCCAGGAACTGGTCGAGGATTTCCAGTACTACGGCGCCGAGGCCGAGCTGATACCCCTGTTCTGGGAGAACCGCGAGACCGCCGCCTTCGACCCGGAACTGGTAGACAGGATTGCCCGCTACGGCAGTATTTTCTTCAGCGGCGGCGACCAGTCGCGCATTGTCGAGACCCTGATCCAGAACGGCGAAGAAACGCCGGCACTGGCCTGCATTCGTCGCTGCCATGCCAGTGGCGGCCTGGTGGCCGGCACCTCCGCCGGTGCCGCCATCATGTCGGGCCCGATGATTGTCAGCGGCACTTCGCTGCGCGCGCTCAGCGCCGGCCTGTGCCAGGACCCGGAGGATGAAGACGGCTTCCGGGTGGGCAGCGGCCTCGGATTCTTCTCCTGGGGCCTGGTAGACCAGCACTTTCTTGCCCGCGGGCGTATTGGCCGACTGCTGGCCGCTTCCCGCGAGCTTAACCAGAACCTGGCCTACGGTGTCGACGAAAACAGCGGCCTGCTGGTACAGGGTGACCGCGGTACGGTGATCGGCGAGACCGGGGTGATACTGCTGGACCTGCGCAAGGCGCGCTTTGACGTGGCCGGCTACGACATGCGCGATGTGCGTATCTCCTACCTGGACGACGGCGACGGCATCGATTTTGCCCGCGGCAAGCCCCTGCCCGCTGTCGACAAGCGTCGGGTTAGGGTAAATCGCGGCTCATACCGACGGCCGGCGCCGGTACGGCGCCATGCATTTTCCGGCTATGCCATTCACGACCTGGTACTGCGCCTCGCCGAGGGCGACCCGGCGCACTACCGTCACGACAGCGCGCTGGCCTACGACGAGGAACGCGAGGTCCAGGTCTGTGTTGAGATCGAGCGACCCTGGCGCCGGGCCCGCAACCTGCGTGCGATGCGCGCGGGGGAAATACGCTACTCCGCCTACGGTTTCGACCTGCACCTGCGTTCCAGCCCTGTGCCCTTTGACCAGCGGCCCAGCGAAACCGCCACCGTGCTGCCGCCTGACCCGGTGCCCGGTGCGCGCCTGGTGCTGCTGGGCAACTCGCCCCTGAAATGGGATGCAGACCATGTGCGGCCGCTGCTCGAACACCTGGTCGAACCGGTCGGCGTGCTCGCCACCGCATCGGGCCAGGGCCAGAAGCTGGCCCGGCAGTATGCCAACTGGCTGGAAGGCCAGGGGCTGGCCACGGAAATCCTCGATATCCGCCTGGAGAACATCGAGCAGGCCAGCCGCGATCGCGCCCTGCTGCGCCGCATCGGCAGCATGGGCAGCCTGCTGTTTACCGGCGGTGACCAGCGCCGCCTGACCGAAGCACTACTGCACTGCGCCGAAGCCACCCCTGTGTTGCACGAAGTGGTCAGCGCCTATGAACGCGGTGTACCGCTTGTCGGCGTGGCGGCGGCAGCCAGTGCCTTCGCCGGCCGCATGATTGCCGAGGGCGACAGCGAATCCGCGCTGAGCTTCGGCGGCTCGGAAGATGCCGGCGGTTCCGGCGTCGTCATCGAGCGCGGCATCGGACTGACGTCTTTCGGCCTCATCGACCAGAATTTCCTCAACAGGCATCGACTCGGCCGCCTGTTGGTGGCCTGCGCCAGCCAGCACAGCCACTACGGCTTCGGTCTGTGTGAAGAATCGGGCATGGTAATCCACGGCACGGAACGCCGCATCGAGGCCATCGGCAAAACTGGCGTGATCGTCGCCGCCATGGATCAACAGAAGGTGAGCCTAAAGCCGCCCCACTTCAATCCCGAGGGCATACGCCTCAATTTTGTCGAACCCGGCAGCAGTTTCCACCTGGACACGGTGGCCGCCGATGCCATGGACCACAGCGGCACAGCGCTGGCCCTGCTGGAACGCGCCATCGCCGACCTGCTGCGCGACTACAAATCAGGCCCGGCGGCGAGCCGCGAGCCTATCGACGAACTCGCCCTGCGCGACAGCCTGCTGTTCGAATACCAGCGCCCGGCCCAGCCCGCCGACCACTAGGCCAGGCTCGCGGCGGCCGATAGCAGCGGACAAACGCCCCGACCTCTTATATGCTTTTCGCCCACCTACCGAAGGGCACGCTGCACTACGCACATGTCGTTCACTCTGAAAATATGCCTCGGCCTGCTGCTGGGAATTCTCACGGGATTATTCCTGGGAGAACTGGCGCAGCCCTTTTCGGTGGCCGGCAATATCTATATCGGGCTGCTGCAGATGACGGTGTTGCCCTACATCGTTGTCTCCCTGATCGGCAACCTGGGACGGATCTCCTGGACTGAAAGCCGCGGACTCCTGGTGGCGGGCATCTCCGCACTGGGCGTGCTGCTGTTGCTGGGCGTGGTCACCCTGGTGACAGTACCCCTCGCCTTCCCCGACCGGGAGGCTGCCTTCTTCTTCAGCAGCAGCCTGGTGGAAACGCCGCCGCCGATAGACCTGGTGGCGCTGTATATTCCGTCGAATCCCTTCGGCTCCATGGCGGGGAACGTGGTACCGGCAACCGTGCTGTTCAGCATACTGCTGGGCATAGGGCTGAGCGGTGTGCGCGGCAGTGCCCCGTTGCTGGACAGCATGGACGCACTCGCCGACGGGCTCAATCGGATCAACAAGCTGGTGGTGCGCCTGACGCCGATCGGTGCCTATGCCATCGCCGCGGGTGTCGCCGGTACTATTCTCGTCGACGACATCAGCAAGCTGCAGGCCTACCTGCTCACCTACACGGTTGTGTGCCTGATCCTGACTTTCCTGGTGCTCCCGCTGTTGATCACCGCGCTGACACCCTTCCGCTATCGCGACCTGCTGACCATTCCGCGGGATACCCTCGTCACCATATTCGCGACCGGCAAGATCATCGTGGTATTGCCACAGCTTATCGAGAATCTCCAGGAGCTGTTTGACCGTTACGGCCTGGAGGACGAAAAGAACGACCGCGGCATCAGTATTCTGCTGCCGCTGGCCTACCCGTTCCCGAACCTTGGCACCTACGCCATCCTGATGTTCGTGCCGTTTTCAGCCTGGTACCTGGGGCGCAGCCTGGACATGTCGGAGCAGGTGGCGTTCCAGGCCAGCGCGTTGATGAGCAGCTTCGTCGCACCGATTATCGGCATCCCGTTCCTGCTGGACCTGTTGCAGATTCCTGCTGACATGATGGAACTGTTTGTGATGTCTACGGTGTATACCGACCGTATCCGGGTCGTGCTGGGCGCCATGCACCTGATCGCACTGACGATCATCGCCGTAGCCATCAGCCGTGGAGCTTTTCGCGTCGACTGGTTTAAGCTGGCAAGGGCCGGGCTGGTGTCACTGGCCGCGGTCGTGTTTTCGCTGCTGGTGCTGCGCGCCTACCTGGACTACGCCATGGCGCAAAGCTATCGCGGCGACCAGCAGCTTATAGAAATCACCTACCTGGAACCTCCCGTCGAAACCAGGGTGTGGCATGACGAA
>JASJBK010000253.1 GCA_030066555.1 Halieaceae bacterium | reverse complement strand
GGGACCAAGGTTTCCACGGACATACCGCGCAGTTCCTCCGGTGTGTAGCCAAATAGTCTGCTCGATTCAGAATTGCTTGTTTCAATCAATCCCGAGGCATTCACGACCAGTGAGGCATCGGGCGCCGATTCAAGGAATACCCGCGCCTGCGCAAGTGCATCTTCGGTCTGCGTGCGTTGCGTGATGTCGAGAATGATGGCGGCGAACACCTCCCGGCCATCAAACGTCATGCGCTGTAAATGCACTTCAACCGGGTAGTCAGAACCATCTTTGCGCCGATGCAGCGTTGTGAATACCACCTTGTCGCTGCCATCTTCACGCAATGGTTTCAGAAGCGCTTCGAAGGCTTCCTGTGTCATTTCCGGTTTGATATCGAGCGGAGTCATCGATTGGAGTTCATCGAGCGTGTAACCAAGATTCTGGCATCCACCCTCATTGACTTCGATGAAGCGAAGCGTCTCTGCGTCGAAGATGTAGATCTCGTTGAGCGAACGCTCGATGATGTTGTTGAAGCCCGCGCGGCGTAACTCGGCGAGCTTGCGCTCCGTCACATCGACGTGGGAGATCACAGCTCCACCACTCGCCCCTTTGAATGGCGTCACTGTCATAAGAAACCAGCGTTTTTCGCTGGGCGAATGGCATGGGTACTCCAGCCGAAAACCGGCACGGTTACCGCTAAGAACAGCACGGATGCCGTCATAGGCGCTAGGTGCTTCGTCCGCCAGTGGTCCCTGAGCCGATCGGCAGACCTCCAGGTAGTTCATATCGACACCATCTGCCAGAGCATCGGTGCCACCATTCTCACGTGCGAACGCGGACCATGCCTCATTCACCTGCACAATGATCCCGTCTGCATCCAATACCGCGATCTGGGATGGTATAGAGTTAAGAACTGCCCTTGTGTCTCCCAGCTGCATCGTTTACTCCGAACAAACCGCCTACCACTACTTTCAAATGCTAGCACCGTAGGAGGAACGCTACTAACGGGTGAGATTACTCAGGAACCTCGATGCCACTGGGGAGGCCCTCCTTGCGGCTTTTCATAGAGTCCCTTTGTCGTTCGAAACTGAGGCCGATTGCAGTGAGCGCTGATGTCATCACCAGGGAGCCATCTATACTCAATCTACTGCGCAGCGGTGGGGTTCAAAGCGCAGTCAAACAACAGGCGATAAAAAGGATAAAGCCATGAAACAGCAAAAAAGAAACTTGAACTACGCGGTTCTACTGGCCGGCAGCCTGGCTGTGAGCCCATTCATCTTTGCGGACGGCCACCTGGCCGACCGTATTGCACTGGCTCGTTCAGCGGCACCAGCAGCAATAAGCGCAGATGCGACCATCATCGTCGATGGGAAAGTGGTGTCAGAAGGCAGCAATGGCTGGACCTGCATGCCTGACACCATGCCCGGCGACCGAGCAGCTATGTGCAACGATGCAACCTGGATGAAATTGATGGGTGCCGTCGGGTCCAAGGCAGAATTCTCCACCGACCGAATTGGCATTTCCTACATGCTCCAGGGCGAACCGCCGGGGTCTGGCGTAAGTAATTCCAACCCCCATCACCCTGATCCACAAAGTGCTGAAGACTACGTCGAGACTGGCCCGCATCTCATGATTGTGGTGCCTAAATCACTGCTCAAGGGCATCACTGACGACCCAAGCACAGGCGGACCTTACGTAATGTGGGGCGATACCGACTACGCCCACATCATGATCCCTGTCACTGACTGACCCCTTATATCGGGGGGGGATTGGACCGGTTAGCGACGGTGGGTCAATGGTGCTTCCAGGGCAGCCGCGGTGGGAAGGCCCACCAGGCTGCCACCACCAGCAGCGCGAACAGGGTGTAAAGCACCAGGAATACCCAGGGCGGCGCCGTGTAGTAGAGCAGCTCGCCCACCCAGTGCTGGATAAAGCTGCCCTCGTAACCGGTTTGCCCGGCCTGTTTGCGCAGCCACATCTCCAGGATGGTGAGTGGGCAGATCTGCCCCAGCCAGGCCTGGGCCACCACCACGCCAATGGCGCCCAGGTGAGCCAGCCGGAACCAGCCGTTGCGAATCCACTGCCAGCGCACGGCAGCGCCGGTAACGATCAGCACAAGCCCGATCACAACGAATACAACAAAGCTGAAGTGCAGCAGCAGCACCGCATCAGCCAGCAGGGCGTAGTGACTCATTTCATCGGCACATCTATCTCAGTGCGATCAATTCGAAAGGTTCCCAGCCCAGCTTGGCCCGCTCCATGTTCATGTGGGACAGTATTGCGGCTTTAATCTCCTGGAATTCCTGGCGCTCTCGCAAGGGGTCATACCAGGGGAGTTGTAGATCAACCCAGTCGAAGTCGTAGCGCTGCCAGGCGAGTTTGATGGAGCCCATGGCTGCGTCATGCTTTCCAAGAAGCATTTGCACTTCTGCCCGTGTCCTGTGGTAGTCGGATGGTTGGCCATTTGCGATGGCAAATTCTATGTACGCATCAAGCTTGCTGGCCAGCGCTGTAGCTTGATCGTCGCGACCGGTCTGCTTCAGGCACCAGGCGTGGCGGGTGGCGAAGCGTACGTTGTTTATACCGAGGCCCAGGTCTCCCCACACTGGTGCGGTCTCGTATTCGCGATCAGCGTATACTGACAGCGCTTCTTCGCACCGTCCCAGCAAGATCAGCGCGAAGACGAGCACATTGTCGGTGCCGTCGCTTATCTCCTCCTCTGGTAGCTCGCCAATAGCCACCACCGCCCGTTCCGGGCTCAGCATGGCATCGTAAGCCCGCTGCATGCTGGGGCTGGCGTACTCCCGCCCCTTTTCCTCACTGCCGAGATTGAAGAAGTAGGTGAGGCTGAGAATAAACTCAGCGCGTGTGTCGCTGCCAGAGTGCGCCAGTTTCCTTATCTGTTTAAGCGTTGCGATCTGGTCTGCATGCCTGCCTTCCTGATCCTGAATCAGGCTGTCTAGTTCGAGGGACAACGAACTGCCGGGCGTCACCAATTCTCGCGCGCGGGCTATTTTGCCAGTGATGAAGGCCTGGTAGACAGCGTTAGACCGGGTCGCCGGGTGCAGCGGGTCGATCTCGAATGCGCGATCAAATGCCGGCTGGCTTTCGTTAAAGCGTCCGAGTTCCTGCAGCAGTATGCCTCGCCATGCGTGCAGCATGCCCTCACTGGGGTTAGCGGTAATCGCGCGATCAATGCTTCGGAGTGACGAAAAGGGGTTACCTTCGTCGAGGTCGATCAGAGCCTTGACGGCATGTGCCCTGGGCAGATCGGGCTCGATGGCGAAGGCGCGCTGAAGCTGGACTCGGGCCTCCCGAAGACTCTGCTCCGGGTTTACCGAGCCGTAGTAGAACTCTGACAGGAGATAAGTGGCCAGAGAGAGACCAGCCCAGGCCTCAGCGTAATTCGGGTCAATTTCCAGGGCCTGGCGGAACTGGGTATCGGCAAGCTGCAAAGACTGCGTCGTACGCTCTCGCAGATTGTGCTGTGCCTGCAGAAAAAGGTTGTAGGCGTTGAGGTCTACCCGCGCATACGTTACGGGCTCGTTCTCATCTGTCAGGTGCACCTTCAGGGCGTCGATTATCGCCGAGGAAATTTCATCCTGGATGGCAAAGATATCGGTGAGTTCACGGTCGTAGGTTTCTGACCAGAGGTGGTAGCCGTCCTCCACCTCGATCAGCTGGGCTGTGATGCGCAGCCGATTGCCGGACTTGCGTACGGAACCCTCCAGCACCGTGCCCACGTTTAATTTTGATCCCACATCCCGAATGTCCGGGTTCTGGCCTTTAAACGAGAAAGAGGAGGTACGCGCCGCGACGCGCAGGCCGTCGATTCGTGACAGCCCATTCAGTAACTCCTCTGAAATGCCATCAGAGAAGTATTCCTGTTCGGGATCCGGGCTCATGTTGACGAAAGGCAGTACCGCAATGGACTTCGGACCCTCTGCTGTCTCTACGGCAGTCTCTGTCTCCTCGACCGGCGCTGTTGGTGAGAGCAGTAGCTTGTCTGCCAGCAAAATTGCGACCGCCAGCGCCAGCAGGCCGATGATGGCTCGATTCAGGGTTGCTCCGGTCGCGGCGGTAATCGATTCTCCCGGGTGCACATCGTCCGTGCGCCGCAGCCCTTCAGGCGTCAGCTCAAAGGCCCAGGCAAAGATGATTGCAAACGGGAAACCTAGGATGCCCAGGAACAGGGCCATGGGCACTGTCCAGGCTGGAAGCTGCATCAGGGGAGCAGTGATTTCCGCGACCTGCAGCACGACCCAACCTACCACGATGTAGGCGATTGCCACGCGGAATACGTTACGACGCTTCAGCTCAGAAAAGAGTGAGGTCATGGCTTGCAACACATACGTGTCAGATGTAACTAGCCTAGCACTTTAGGCCGCGAATACCATGCGCCAGGCGTTTATGCCAAAGGCTGAGGGAGTAGCACGCCGACCGCTGAACGGTGGCTTCCTGGTGTATCCAAAGCCATGGCCCGGGACGTCAGGTCACACGGCGTGCAGTGGCATACGCCTGCCCGGAGAGTCGCGCCCTGATCCCCCGTCACCCCTGCGAACAGGCTCGTTCCCGCGAAAGTGGGTCAAGTCACCAAACCCTCGAAATTTTCACTAAATGGGCTGCAATCGTACGCCCGCTGTGCAATCTTTTATGTATGTGAAGGTTTTGTGACGATTAGATGACATACGGCATTGCCGACATTGCCACCTTGCTTGGCGCCCTCGGCCTGTTCCTCTATGGCATGAAGGTCATGAGCGATGCGCTGATGGAACTGGCCGGCGACCGCATGCGGCGCATTCTCGCTACCACGACTGCCAATCGCTGGCTGGCGGTGCTTACCGGCTTTACGATAACCGCGGTGATCCAGTCGTCCTCTGCCACCACACTGATGGTGGTCAGCTTCGCCAATGCTGGCCTGTTGACCCTGACGGAGGCGATCGGCGTCATCATGGGAGCCAATATTGGCACCACGGTGACCGCCTGGCTGATTTCCATACTGGGTTTCAAGGTCAATATCAGTGCCATAGCGCTGCCGCTGATCAGTATCGGCTTCGTGCTAACACTGCTCAAGGGTAAGCAGCAGCAACACCTGGGCTATTTCATTATCGGTTTCTGCGTGCTGTTTATCGGCCTGCAGTTCCTGAAGGACTCGCTGCCGGACATTCGCAGTAACCCACAGGTGCTGCAGGTGCTGACCGACTACACCGGTATGGGTTTTGCGTCGGTGGCCCTGTTCATGTTGATAGGTACCGTGCTGACCCTGGTCGTGCAGTCGTCCAGCGCCACGATGGCCCTCACCCTGTTGATGACCTACCAAGGCTGGATTCCCTTCGACATGGCGGCAGCCATGGTACTGGGGGAGAACATCGGCACAACCATCACCGCCAATCTCGCCTCCCTGATCGGTAATTATCACGCCAAGCGAGCGGCACGTGCTCACCTGGTATTCAATCTTCTGGGTGTGCTGTGGATGTTGCTGCTGTTCTACCCTTTCCTGCAGGGCATTAATGCACTGGTGCTGAGATTAGAGGGACTGTCGCCGCTGGCAGAAGCCACCGCGGTGCCGGTGGCGTTGTCGCTATTTCATACCCTGTTCAATGTCAGCAACACCCTCCTGCTGGTGGGCTTTATCAACCCAATAGCACGCCTGGTCCAGCGACTGACACCGGCGCAGGAGCAGCCCGAACCGGATATCGATCAGCCCCGTTACCTGACCCGGGCCTCGTTGGAGTATCCGCAAACCGGCATCAAGGCCTTGTTTGATGAATCCATGCGGCTGTTGCAACAGGCGGGTTACAAGGCGATTACCCACGGTCTCAGTGTGCACCGCGATGACCTGCATTCGAAGCGCAAGCTCAAGGATGTGTTGAAGTCTTCCGAGGTGATCGCGGTCGACATCCCGCAGCTGTACAGCACCCGCATCAAGTCCGTCTATAACAAGATCCTGGAATACGCTACCCGGCTGCAGAGCGAGTTCGCCCTTGAGGAAGACAAGATCGAGACGATTCGCAATATACTGATCGCCGATCGCGCTCTGGTGCGCACGGTCAAGCGCATGCAGCCCCTGCACGACAATATCGTCCACTTCCTGGAATCGGACAACGAATACATCATCCGCGAGTACAACTTCATTCGTCGCCGCATCCTCAAGGTAATGCGG
>JASJBK010000030.1 GCA_030066555.1 Halieaceae bacterium | reverse complement strand
GCTGTGGGTTGGGACGCGTGCCGGCCTCAGCCGGATGTCCGAGGACGGGCAGTTCACCCACGTCATCGAGTTTCCGCTCGATGAAGGCAGCGATAGCCGACCGGGCGTGCGCGACATGGCGGAAGACGAGCAGGGACGCCTCTGGGTTGCCACCCAGACCGAAGGGCTTATTCGGCTGGACCTGAAGACCGGAGAACGGATCGACTTCGGAACAGGGGGCGCCGAGGAAGGCGGCTATGTGCGCTCTATTCTTATCGACAGTTCGGGCGTGATCTGGGCGGGCACGCTCGACAATGGTATCGAGCTCATAGACCAGGACATGGGCATTCGCCGCCTCACCAACGACCCGAAGAACCCAAACAGCCTCAGCTCGAACCGCATCTGGCGAATTTTCCAGGACAACCAGCAGCGAGTGTGGGTGGCCACTACCCGCGGCCTCAACCTGTGGCTTCCAGAGAAACAGGGTTTTTACCGATACCGGCACGACCCCACGCAGCCCAGCAGCCTCAGCGATGACCTGGTCTACGACATCGTCCAGGATCGAGGCAACGTCATGTGGGCGGGAACCTTTAACGGCATCAGCAAGTGGAACATCGAGATCAACACGTTCGCTCACATCAAGAGCGACAAGAATGCCGAGACCAGTCTCAGCGACAACAGCGTTACTGCATTCGCTGAAAGCCCGGAGGGACAAATCTGGATTGGCACCATCGGCGGCGGCCTGAATCGCTGGGATATTGACGACAACCACTTTGAGCACTTCAAGGCTGACCCGGATGACGAGCACAGCCTGATCGAAGATCGGGTTGTCTCCATGCTCTATGACAGCAAGGGTCGCCTGTGGGCGGGCACCATGAGCCAGGGAATCAGTCGCCGCGATCCGGAGACCGGCAAGTTCACCAACTTTCGCTTCGACCGCAATGACGCAGACAGTCTCAGCTTTAACGCGGTGTCCAATATCCTGGAAGACCGCCAGGGTCGTATCTGGATTGCCACCTACGGCGGCGGCCTGAACCTTTACCTGGAGAATGGCAAGTTCCTGCGCTACCCCAACGGGAATAGCCCCAGCCAGGAATTTCCCAACTACTTTCTCGTCGATATCGAGGAAGGCCTGGACGGCCGCCTGTGGCTGGCCAGCGAGGGCGGCGGCGTCATTCGCTTTGACCCGGAGACGGAAGCTACCGAAGTTCTGCGCACGACCCCGGGCGACAGCAATTCCCTCAGCGGCAACCACATCCTCAGCCTGCTGCAGACAGAGGATGCGCTGTGGGTGGGCACCCGCGACACCGGGCTGAACCGCTATTCAGATGGTCGCTGGGAGCTTTTCAATTTCGATGACGGCCTGCCCAGCAGCGCCATATACGGTCTTACCGAAGACGGCAGCGGGCGCATCTGGATCAGTCACAGCAAGGGCCTGTCCAACTACGATCCCATCACAGGGGAGTTCACCAACTACGATTCCATCCATGGCCTACAGGGCAAGGACTTCAACAACGGCTCCTACCTGAAAACCGCCGACGGCAAGATACTGTTTGGCGGCGCCAACGGCTTCAACGTCTTCTACCCCGATGACATCCAGGTCAATACCCACACGCCGCCAGTACGCCTCACCCGCTTCACCAAGTTCAACCGCGAGGTCCTGCTGGAAGAACCGCCCTATGAACTGGAAGCCATCGATCTCAGCTACGACGACTACGTGGTGGGCTTCGAATTTTCTGCGCTCGATTACACCGACCCGACCAGGAACCAGTACCGCTACATGCTGGCGGGCTTCGACCGCGAGTGGGTGAGCGCCAAAGGTGTCCGCAAGGCCACATACACAAACCTGGGCCCCGGGGATTACACCTTCCGGGTGCAGGGCAGCAATAACGATGGCCTCTGGAACGAGGAGGGGCTGTCCATCGCCGTCACAGTGGACCCGGCGCCCTGGGCGACCTGGTGGGCCATGGCGCTGTATACCATGGTGGCGATCGCCGTGGTCTACGGCACCGCCCAGGCCTACAGCGTGCGCCTGCACAGGGAAGAGCAGCGCCGCTACAACGAACAACTGGAAGCCCTGGTCGCCGAGCGCACCGCCGCGCTGGAAAACGAGATCACCGGTCACAAGACCGCCCAGGAAGAGCTGTCCCGCTCACTGCGTGAAAAGGAAGTGCTGCTGAAAGAAGTCCACCACCGGGTCAAGAACAACATGCAGGTGATCTCCAGCCTGCTCAATATCCAGGCCGACTCGATCATGGACCAGCGTTTCCAGACCCTGCTGACCGAGAGCCAGCAGCGCATCAAGTCCATGGCCCTGATCCACGAGAACCTGTATCGCTCAGACAGCCTGCTGGAGATCAACTTCCACGATTACATCGAGATGCTCACCAACGGGCTGGTGCGTTTCTACCGCTTCGACCGCCTTGCCATCTCGCTGGACCTGGATGTCGAAGACATCTATCTCGACATCGACACCGCGGTGCCCTGCGGCCTGATTATCAACGAGCTGGTGTCCAACTCCCTGAAGCACGCCTACCACGGTCGCGAGGGCGACGGGCATATACGCGTGTGCTTCAAACAAACCGACGATGGCGAACGCTACAGCTTCTCAGTCAGTGACGACGGTAACGGTATAGATGAGAGCATAGACCTGGAAAAGAGCAGCTCCATGGGACTGGAGATTGTCCGCATTCTTACCGAGCAGCTCGACGGCAGCTGGCGCTACGAAAGCAACGGCGGCACCGAGTTCATCATCGACTTCCCGAGGAAAAAATAATGACTAAAGCAAGAATCATGGTCGTGGAAGACGAAGTGCTGGTCTGCAAGGATATTGCCTCACGCCTGCGCCAGATGGATTACGAGGTCGTGGCCACCGTCGGCAAGGGTGCTGATGCCATCAGCAGTGCGCTGGAATGCACCCCTGATCTCATCATGATGGACATCCACCTGCGCGATGACATCGACGGCATCGAGGCCGCGGAAACCATCCACCGCCGCATGGATGTCCCCATCATCTTCTGTACCGCCTACTCCAACGATGAAACCCTGCAGCGCGCCAAGATTACCGCGCCTTACGGTTACATTCTCAAGCCCTTCGATAACCGCGAGCTGGAAATCAATCTCGAGATCGCCCTCTACAAGCATCGCACCGAACGCATGCTGCTGGAGACCGAGGGCCGCCTCAACACCACCATCAGCAACGTCAGCGAAGGCGTCATCGGCACCGATCGCGCCGGACGCGTGGCCGTCATGAACCCGGCAGCCGAAATGCTCACCCGCACCAGCTCCGCGGAAATTCGCGGTATCTCTATCCGCCAGCTGCTGGAACTGCGTGACTTTGACAGCCGCGGCCATGGCATCGACCTCAAGTCGACTGTCCTGCGCGAGGGCAGGAGTCTGCGCGATGTACGCCAGCACCTGATCAGCCGCGACGGCAGTGAACTGCCGGTTGAGATCAATGCCAAGCCTATCCCCGGCGACGGCCGCCAGGAAGAGTCCATCGGCATGGTAGTGTGCCTGCGCGACATCAGTCAGCAGCTGGGCTACGAAACCCAGATACGCCGCAACGCCTTCTACGATCCGCTCACCAGCCTGCCCAACCGCACCCTGTTCCTGGACCGGGTGGGCAACGCCATCTATCGTTCGCGGCAGCGCGAGGAGGATCGCTTCGCGGTACTGTTCCTCGATCTCGACCAGTTCCGCACGGTCAACGAGGGGCTTGGGCACGGGGCCGGCGACCACCTGATCATCGAGGTCAGCCGTCGCATCAGCTACGTGCTGGACCAAGCCGATACGCTGTCACGCTTCGGTGGCGATATCTTCGGCGTGTTGCTGGAAAACCACGGCACGCTGCAGGAAGTTCTCGCCACGGTGGAGAGAATCAAGGAGCAGTTCAGCGACAGCTTCGAAATCAACAACCACATTATCGATATCTCCTGCTGCATCGGCATTGTCATCAGTCACGAGCACTACCACACGCCTGAAGACATGGTGCGCGACGCCGACACGGCCATGCACCGCGCCAAGGCCGAGGGCAAGGGTACGCACACGGTATTCAACCAGGATATGTACACCCGGGCGCTGCGCTACATAGAGTGGCGCGACGAGATGCAGCGCGCCCTGGAAGAGCGCAAGTTCAGGCTGCACTTCCAGCCCATCGTCAGTACCGACACCGGTAAGGTGAGCAGCGTGGAGGCACTGGTACGCTGGCAGTCAGAAAAATACGGCCCGGTCTCCCCCGCCGAGTTCATCCCGGTCGCCGAGGAATCCGGCCTGATCCTGCCGCTGGGTCGGTGGATCATCGAGAGTGTCTGCGAGCATATCAATCTCTGGAAATCACGCTACGGCGTTGAGCTGAAAGTGGGCGTGAACCTGTCGGCAGCCCAGTTCAACCAGTCCAATCTCGCGCTGGAGATTCGCCAGATCCTACGCACTGCCAACGTGCCGCCGCGCATGCTGGGTGTGGAGATCACCGAAAGTGTCGCCATGCGGGATATCGAGTTCAGTATCGACTCCATGTCGCAACTCAAGGAGCTGGGCATCAGCATCTCCATTGACGACTTCGGCACCGGATACTCGTCGCTGGCCTACCTGAAGCGCTTTCCAATCAGCACACTCAAGATCGATCGCTCCTTTGTCACCGAGATCACTCGCGACCGCAACGACCAGGCCATCGCCGCTTCGATTATCGCCCTCGCCAAGGCGCTGGAACTGGACGTGCTGGCAGAAGGGGTTGAGACCTCGGACCAGTACGAGTACCTGCTGGGCAGCGGCTGCGACCTGATCCAGGGTTACTACTTCAGTCGCGCGCTGGCCAGCGAGGAACTGATCCCGTTCCTGCAGAGCAAGGGCTTTATCGACCTGCCGGAAAACGTGCTGCCCATCGACGGCAACAGCCCCCGCCAGGCCGGCTAGCCTCCGAACGCCTCTGGCCGACCGCGTCTAGCCGACCGCGTCAGTCCATCGCGATCCAGGTCGCTCGCGCCGCCGCCAGCACCTCGCCGTCACCGTTAGCCACGGCGGCACCGCCATAGAACTTGCGTCGCTCGGAACCCAGCGGCCAGGCAAACACCACCAGTTCCTCCCCACCGGGCACCGGCGCGTACTGCTCGAGGGCCAGCTCCCCCAACAGCATGTCGCGCTCGTGATTCCTGAAAGCGCCGTAACCGCTGGGGCAGTCCAGCGCCGACCAGACAAACACCGGCAGCACCTTTCCGTCTGCGTCCAGCA
Source organism: Halieaceae bacterium (assembly GCA_030066555.1). Lineage (GTDB taxonomy): Bacteria > Pseudomonadota > Gammaproteobacteria > Pseudomonadales > Halieaceae > JANQIO01. Next base: position 37,259 of record JASJBK010000030.1, on the reverse strand, counting down.
GGTCGGACGACGGCTGCCAGGGGCAGGCATACAGCGCCGTGCCGGTCACCGGGCCGACATACAGCTCCAGGCCGTCGCCCAGCGGGCGGCCGGGGCCACAGACAAAACAGGTGGGATAGAGATGGTGCTCGAAGCCGGGAAAACCCTGCCGGGCGACCAGCGCGGTCTGCAGGCCGGGCGACGCCGGCACCTCGAGATCAAGATCCACCGGGCGACCGGTTGCTACCAGGGTGTCGCCATGAAACATCTCAACGCCTTGCTCGCCGGAACTGACCCGCAGCGGTGTATCAAGCGGTGGTGGACTGTGCAGGCGCACGCTGGCGGCCCCCTCAATAAAGCCGGCAACCAGCCCGGCACTGTAGCCGCCGTTGCCGGAGGTGGGCGGCCCATTGAAGCGCGCAGGAATGGTGACTTGCTGCATGGCGAGAGGCTCACTCGTGTCGCAGGGCGCTCATGGTAGCACCTGGCAGTACCGCCGGGACACGCTGGCGATGCTCCGCGAATAGCGCTTGAGCACAGCGACCGGTGCAGGTGACATTGCTCGCGTCGGCAAACGACACGGAGGAACCGACCATGCACGACTACAGTATCAATGACAGCTCGTCCCAGTGGGACTTTTTCGTCAAGATTGCTTTTGCCACTGCCATGGCATCCACCCTGATCGGTGTGTACATGCTGCCAGGGCCGCTGGTGGTGAAAGGCTACTTCCTGATCAGTTCGCTGTTCCTGGTGTTTTCCACCATCACGCTTTCCAAGACGATACGTGACGATCACGAGGCCCAGCGCCTGCACAATCGCATCAGCGATGCGCGCACTTCAAAAATGATTCGCGAACTGGACGAGGTGTAACATGAGCGTATTCGACAAGCTTAATACCCTGTTCCGCGCCGGGCTGAGAGAGTCGGTCGAGCAGGTCACCGACGCCAACGCCATCCGCATCTACCGCCAGGAGATCGTCGAGGCCGAAGCCCTGCTGGCGCAGCGGCGCGATGCACTGGCGGCGACTATCGCCACACGCAGGGAACTGGAGGATGATATCGAGAGGCTCGAGCAACGCATCCTCAAGCGTGAGGCACAGCTCAGGCAGCTGCCAGCAAGCGAACGCACCGAGGCACTGCTGGAACTGGCCGCTCGGGAGATCGCCGGCTTCGAGACCGAGCTGGAGGCGTCGAAGCGTCGCCACGTGGAGCTGTGCGAGCTCATCTCGCGCGAGGAGAGCGTATTGCGAAAACTGCTGGGCGAAACCCGCGAGCACCGGCGGGAAATCAAGCTGCTGGCCTCCCAGGTACAGCGCCAGCGCGCCGGCACACCGGCGGGCCAGACGGTGGCCGGGCGACTGGCGGCCCTGCGTGAAACCCGCGCGTCGATTACCGGCTCCGTCAGTGGCAACGACCACCTCGAGGCCGGTATGAAAGAAGCCCTGGAGCGGGTGGACAGCTCACCACTCGAGCGGGCACTGGCAGAACGCGGTCAGGACCAGGGCAGCGCTCACCTGCAATCGGTGCTGGCGCGACTGCGCGGTCTGGGGACGGCGACGTGAGGGCAGTGCTGCTACTGATGGCGCTGCTGGCGGCTCCTGCGCAGGCGGATTGCGTAATCCTCCTGCACGGGCTGGCGCGCACCGCCGGCTCCATGGAGCCGCTGGCGGCGTTTCTCAGCGAGCGGGATTACCGCGTGGTCAACGTCGATTACCCGTCGCGCCACTATCGCATCGAGGAGCTGGCGGACGTGGCCGTGCCAGCGGCACTGGATGATTGCGAGGAGGCCACCCGGGTGCATTTCGTGACTCACTCCATGGGCGGCATCCTGGTGCGCCAGTTCCTTGCCCATCACCAGCTGAACTCCCTGGGCCGGGTGGTCATGCTGGGGCCGCCCAACCAGGGCAGCGAAGTGGTCGACAAGCTGGGCACCATGCCAGGCTTCGAATGGCTTAACGGCGAAGCGGGACTGCAGCTGGGCACCGGAGCAGATTCGCTGCCACGCACACTGGGCCCGGCAGATTTTGACCTGGGTATCATCGCCGGCACAGCGTCGATCAACCCGATGCTGTCCACCGTTATCCCCGGCGACGACGACGGCAAGGTCTCGGTGGAGCGCGCACGGCTCGAAGGCATGAACGACTTCATAACGGTACCCGCCACCCACACCTTCCTTATGCAGAACAGGGAAGTAATGCGGCAGGTAGCGCACTATCTCGAACACGGCACCTTCCTGCACCAGCCTGACTAAATCGCTACGCCCGGCGCGCCCTCAGCTACCCAGCATGCACTGCCAATAGCCCACATCGATCCAGCGATCAAACTTGCGACCCACTTCTTTCAGGTGCGCGACTTTCTCGAAACCCATGCGCTCGTGCAGGGCAACGCTGGCGGCGTTGGGCAGCGCTATGCCTCCCAGTGCACAGTGCATGCCGCGATTGCGGAGCTGGGCCAGCAGCTCGCCGTACAGCAGCGTACCCAGACCGTTACCGCCGAGACCATCGGCCAGGTAGATGGTCGACTCCACCGAGTTGCGATAGGCGGAGCGGCCTTTCCAGCGCACCGCGCAGGCGTAGCCTTGCAGCTTGCCGTTCTCTACCAGCACAAGCCAGGGCAGGCCGATCTGCTGCACGGCGCTCACCCGGCCGTACATTTCGCGGGCGTCGACCGCTTCGGTTTCAAAGGTGGTAGCAGTGTGGCGAACATAGTGATTGTAAAGCGCTGCCAGCGCTGCGCCGTCGGCCTTCACGGCTGCGCGAATCATGCGCGCTCGCGCCTGAGGTGGGCAAAAGTCTGGTAGTGCCAGTCGCGCAGCGCCAGCAGCACCGTACAGCCGTGCTTTTTGCCCAGCGGCAGACCGGCGTCTTCGCTATTGAGCTGGTCGAACTCACGAGCCAGACGCTCCATCTTGCGCTGGAACTCCCGGTTGGAGGCGGGTGACAGCATGCCGTTGAGAACCAGCAACATCTGATCTTCCCGATCAAAGCGGGTGGAAAAAAAGTCCTTCTGAATAGCGGCCAGGAATACCTGTTCAATCGGGCCATTGGGCAACCAGCCGAAGTTGGGCGCCACCAGCAGCTTGATGCGGTTGTTGGGCAGCAGCTCGATCATCTTCAATCGGTCCAGCCGGGCCAGCAACTGGACGAGCTCGGTAGATTCAAAATGATAGAAGTCGAGCAACTGTTCGAAGGACCAGCGGTTGAGAATCGAAACAGCCACCAGTAGCAGGCCGTGGTCGCCGGCAATCTCTTCCTCCTGCTCCCTGGTCAGGGCCTGCAGGCGGGCACGCCCCTCCTCCATTCGCCGCACCAGGTCGGAGATCTGCATCCCCGCCAGTGCACAGATGCGATCCAGCTCCGACAGCGTGAATTCCTTGCGGGAGAATTTTCGCTTGATCGAAGACTCTGACAATTGGAGTGTGCTCGCGACCTGCGTATATTTGATACCCGCGGCCTTCAGTGAGGCCTTGAGGGTGTCTACCAGTGGGCTGACCTGTGCCATGGGACCTCAATGATCATTCTGCAAGTAGCAAATAATAATACCTAATGGTCAGAATAAAGCGACTTTCACGATCCAGGTGGCAAAATAAGGTACAACTGCGATCATGACCGGGACTAATATCGCGAGGAGAAAGGCATGGCACGTTTGACCCGCATCGGCGGATTCATTCCGTACATGATCATCCTGTTCCTGAACGCCTTCATCGATCTCGGGCACAAGATCATCATCCAGAACACGATCTTCAAGACCTACGACGGTCAGGACCAGATCGTCCTGACCGCTATCGTCAATGCCCTCATCCTGCTGCCGTATATCCTGCTGTTTTCGCCGGCCGGCTTCCTGTCTGACAAGTATCCCAAACCCAGGGTGATTCGCTACACGGCCCTGGCCGCCGTCGGCGCCACGCTGTTGATTACCCTGTTCTATTACATGGGCTGGTTCTGGGGCGCCTTCGCGATGACCCTGGCGCTGGCGATACAAAGCGCCGTCTACAGCCCGGCCAAGTACGGCTACATCAGGGAACTGGTGGGCGCGGAGAACCTGGCCAGCGCCAATGGTGCAGTGCAGGCCACCACCATCATCGGCATCCTGCTGGGCACCTTTGTTTTCTCCGGCGCCTTCGAGTCGCTGCTGCCAGACACGTCGAGTTTAACTACCGGCGAGATCATCAAGCTGGTGGCGCCGATCGGCTGGTTCCTGGTGATCCTGGCGACAATCCAGTGGCTGTTTACTTTCCAGCTCACTTCCAGGTCCAAGACGCGCTCGGAAAAGCACTTCGACTTCAAGGCTTACGTACGGCTCGGCTACCTGGCGAAGAACCTGCGCACCGTGCGCGCCCGGGAACAGATCTTCCTGTCCATTATCGGCCTCGCAACGTTCTGGGCCATCTCCCAGGTAATGCTGGCCGCCTTCCCGGCCTTCGCCAAGGAGCGCCTGGAGATTACCAACACCGTCATCATCCAGGGCATACTCGCCTGCTCGGGCATCGGCATCATGCTGGGTTCGCTGATCGCCGCCCGGGTATCGCGCAATTACATCGAGACCGGATTGATACCGATTGGCGCCCTCGGCGTTGCCGTGATGATCGCGATGCTGCCAACGCTGGACAGCACCGTCGGCATGGCGCTCGCCTTCCTGCTGGTGGGCACCGCCGGCGGCATGTTCATCATCCCGCTCAATTCACTGATCCAGTTCCATGCCCCCGAGAGCCGGCTCGGCACCATTCTCGCCGGCAACAACTGGATACAGAACGTATCGATGCTCACCTTCCTGGGCATCACCGCAACCTTTGCACTGGCCGGCATCGACAGCGTGGGCCTGTTCTACATGCTTACCGTGGTTGCGATCATCGGCACCGGCTATACCGTGCGCAAACTGCCGCAGTCGCTGGCGCGCATTGTTGCAGCGGCCGTACTGCGCCGGCGCTACAAGATCCAGGTGCTGGGCTTTGAGAACCTGCCCCGGTCCGGGCCACTGCTGTTGCTGGGCAACCACATCTCCTGGATCGACTGGGCACTGGTGCAGATCGCCTCCCCGCGACCGCTGCGTTTCGTGATGCTGCGACGCATCTATGACACCTGGTACCTGAAGCCGATACTGAAGTTCTTCCGGGTGGTGCCCATTGCCTCCGGGCAGAGCAAGGATTCCCTGAAAACCATCAACGAGCTGCTCAAGGACGGCGAGGCGGTATGCCTGTTCCCGGAGGGCGCCATCAGCCGCAACGGCCAGCTCGGCAAGTTCCACTCCGGCTACGAACGGGCCGTCGAGGGCGTGGAAGACGGCGCGATCATACCCTTCTACCTGCGCGGGCTATGGGGCAGCAAGTTCTCCCATGCCGACGAGCACCTGAGAGACTCAAGATCGCCCAGCCTCAAACGCGACCTGATTGTCGCTTTTGGCAAGCCGCTGCCGCTGGATACCCGCGCCGACATTCTCAAGCAGAAGGTGTTCGACCTGTCGATCACCGCCTGGGAGGCTTACACCCAGCGGCTCGATCCCCTGCCGCTGGCCTGGCTGCATACGGTCAAGCGCAAACTGAACGATGTCTGCACCGTGGACGCCAGCGGCGTGCGCCTCAGCCGGCGCCGCTTCGCCGCCGCAACCCTGGCCTTCTCCGCGGCCATGAAACTCGACCGCGATGCGAAAAACGTCGGGCTGCTGCTGCCGGCGGCCAATGCCGCCGCCATCGCCAACATGGCGGTGATGCTCAAGGGCCGGGCAGCGGTCAATCTCAACTTCAGCGCCCCGGAAGAGTCGGTGCGTGCCGCCATCGCCTCGGCGGGCATCAAGCAGGTGTTTACCTCGCGCCAGTTCCAGGCGCGGCTTGAGACCCGCGGGGTCGACGTCGAAGCCATGCTGGAGGGGGTCGAGGTCCGCTACATGGAGGATATCCGCGAGACCATTCCCCAATGGCGCCTGGTCATCAAGCTGATTCAGGTGAGCCTGCTGCCCGCCAGGATGCTGTACTCCATCTTCGGCCACCGGGTCGGCCTGGACGAGCCGGCCGCCATCCTGTTCTCCAGCGGCAGCGAGGGCAAACCCAAGGGCGTAGTGCTGTCACACCGCAATATCCAGTCCAACTGCAAACAGATATCAGACGTACTCAACACTCGCGTCGACGATGTGGTGATGGCCTCGCTGCCGCCGTTTCACGCCTTCGGCCTGACGGTCACCCTGATCATGCCACTGATCGAGGGCATACCCATCGTGTGCCACCCGGACCCCACCGACGTCCTGGGCATCGCCCGTGCCGTGGCCCGGTACCGCGCCACCATCCTGTTCGGTACCGCCACCTTCCTGAGTCTCTATGCGCGCAACCGCAAGGTCGACCCGATCCTGCTGGAGCCGCTGCGCATCGTGGTGGCCGGCGCCGAGAAACTCCCGGGCCACGTGCGCCAGGAGTTCCAGATGAAGTTCAACAAGTACATCCTCGAGGGCTACGGCGCCACCGAAACTACACCGGTCGCCAGCGTCAACGTGCCCGATGCCGTGGACACCAACGACTGGAAAATCCAGGTCGGCCAGCGCGAGGGCAGCGTCGGCCTGCCGTTACCCGGCACCAGCTTCAAGATTGTCGACCCCAACACCCGGGAGGAACTGCCGCTCGGCGAGGACGGCATGATCTGCATCTCCGGCAACCAGGTCATGCTGGGCTACCTCGACGACGAGGCGAAGACCCGCGAGGTCATCTTCGAGACTGACGACATGCGCTGGTATATCACCGGCGACAAGGGGCACCTGACCAACGAGGGCTTCCTGGTCATCGTCGACCGCTACTCACGCTTTGCCAAGGTGGGCGGCGAGATGGTCAGCCTGGGTGCCGTTGAGGAACAGGCGCGCAACCTGCTACCGGCAGAAACCGAGGATGACCTGGCCGCCGCCGCGGTGCCTGACGCCCGCAAGGGCGAGAAGGTGGTGATGCTGGTCACCAGCGACCAGCTCGAAGAGAAACTGCGGGACGATATGGTGGCCGCCGGGGTGGCACCGCTGATGCTGCCTGCCCAGGTTATCAAGGTCGAGAGTATTCCCAAGCTGGGCAGCGGCAAGACCGATTTCAGCGCGCTCAATGCGCTGGCGAAGGAAGCGGTGGCAGCGTCTGCTTAAACGCTTGGGTCGGCCGGCTGCGGTTTGCCGGCCGCACCGCTCAGCCCGCCACCTCAATCAACTCCAGCAGTTCACCCGCGGCACCGCGGCAGGCCGCCACCCGCTGGCCGCCATAGAGTGCGCCGGTGGGCGATAGCGGCGGCGAAATCGGCCGCAGGCCGATATTGTCGAGGTTGTCGACCACGAAACTCACCATCACGATTCCCGCCGGCAGTTTGCCCTCCACCGGCGGCCGCGACTTGGCAACACCGAGCTGGTTGATTTCCACCATGCTGCGTCCGGACAGCTGCACGGTGCCAACCGGGTGTTTCAGGGAGGGGTCGAGACCGTGAGCCCGGTTCACGGAACCCAGGGTGGTGTCGAAACTCCAGCTGCGCCTGGCACCGAGCTTGCTGTAGACCGCCAGCGCCTCGTCCCGTCGCAGGCAGGCGCTGACCGGCGTGAACAGTCGGTCAACCACAGCCTGGGCGGGGGCAATATCGAAGGGCGCTTCAGGCGCTCGCAGCTGGGTCAGGTACAACACTTCACCGGCCGGCCCCACCAGCTGCATTCCACTGGCATTGCCACTGTCAGTGGGGCCGCGGTAGATCTCGAAGGGCGAAGCATCCAGCGTCTGCCATAGCGCGGCCACGTCCTCCACCAGGATTTCCAGCGCCATCCAGCCCAGCTCCTTGAACGGTTGCGCCGGCAGCAGGCCTGGTATGCCAAGCAGACGCATCCAGGGGGCGCCGCTCGGGGACTGCAGGGTGACCAGCGGGCTGCCCTCAAGTTGGGGCTTGCCCCACAGGCGCGCCTGCTCCGAGGACACGGCGGCCTCTTCCAGCACCGAAGCGTGCAGGTAGTCGCAGTACGCCGCGAGACTGGTGTCCAGGTCGGGTGTAACCACGGTGCCAGTCAGGGTGGGCCCTATTGGAATCAGCGTGCTCATCGGTCGGGTGTGGTAATCAGAGGGCCGAGTATAGCGGCGTGAGCAGTGGCGGGCGAGCAGCGGCCCTGAGCGCAAGCTCGAGCCAGTTTTCTGGGCTATAGTGAGCGGATGACACCGCCCCAGGATCGGCAGGAGGATGCGCTGGCCAACGCCAGCGCCATTGAGTCGCAGTACTATCGTTTTGCCGTGGGCGCTGAGCAGGCAGAGTTCGCCCTGCGCGGTGACTGGACAATCCTCAACGTCCAGGAGCTCGAAGGCATCGTCGAGGAACTGGGGCTGGCGCGCATACCGGTGCGGCAGATTGAGTTCAGCTGCGGCGGCCTGCAAAACTTCGACCTGTCCGGCGCCTGGCTCCTGTACCGCACTGGTGAGTCACTGAAGCGGGCCGGCTTCAACACCAGCTATTCCGGCTTCCGCGCCGAGCACCTCAAGTTCATCGAAGACGTGGTGACCATGGAGCAGGCCACCCGCGAACCACCGCCGGTACCCTGGCTCACCGCGATGTCGCTGCGGTTCACTCGCGCCACTGCCTCACTGCTGAAAGAGTCGCGGGATCGCTACCTCTGGCTCGTTTCCATCGGCGCGGGCATTGTCGCCACCGTCATCAACCCGCGGCGTTTTCGCTGGGTGGCCACTGCCCGTCACATCCAGGATGCGGGCGTGGCTGCCATCGGCATCGTCGGCCTCATGGCCTTCCTGGTGGCGCTGGTGCTCGGCTTCCAGAGCCAGACCCAGCTCAGCCAGTTCGGCGCGCAGATATTTACGGTAGACCTGGTGTCCATTTCCATCATGCGTGAGATGGGCGGGCTGCTCACCGCCATCCTGGTAGCGGGACGTTCCGGCTCTGCCTTCGCCGCCGAAATCGGCGTAATGCAGCTCAACGAAGAAGTCAGCGCCATGGAAACCATGGGCATCGACCCCTTCGAAGCGCTGGTGCTGCCGCGCATGCTGGCACTGGTCATCTGCCTGCCACTGCTGACGTTCATCGCCGACATCGCAGGCCTGATTGGCACCGTGGTCATTGCCGTGGGCATGCTGGACATACCGTTCCCGCTGGTGGTAGAGCGCTTCCTGGCGCTGGATCCAATGACGCATTTCAAGGTGGGCCTGATAAAGGCGCCCTTCTTTGCACTGATGATAGGCTCCATCGGCACCTACCGCGGCTACTACGTCGAGCGATCGGCCGATGCGGTGGGGCGCAACACGACCAACGCCGTTGTAGAATCCATTTTCATGGTGATCGTGGTCGACGCGATCTTTTCAATCATCTTCACGGAGCTGGGCTGGTGAGCGAAGCTATCGAGGCGGGTAACCCCATCATCGAAGTGCGAAACGTGGTCAACCGTTTCGGTAGCCATACGGTGCACAACGGCATCAACCTGACCGTGTTCGAGCACGAGATTCTCGGCATCGTCGGCGGCTCCGGCACCGGGAAATCGGTGCTGCTGCGCACCATGCTCGGCCTGCACACCCCCACCGAGGGCGATGTAAAAATCTTCGGCGGCGATATTACCTGCAAGGAAAAGGGCAGCGGCTACCTCAGCGACTGCCACCCGCGCTGGGGCGTGCTGTTCCAGAGTGGCGCGCTGTTCTCCGGGCTGACCGTGCTGGAAAACGTGGTTGCTCCGATCATCGAGAACACCTCTATTAGCAAATCCTTTGCCACCGAGCTGGGTCGCCTCAAGCTGAAGATGGTCGGGCTCAAGGAAGAGGCCTTTGACAAATACCCGGCAGAGCTTTCCGGCGGCATGATCAAGCGTGCCGGACTGGCCCGGGCGCTGGCGACCGAACCGAAGGTCGTATTCCTGGACGAACCCACCGCCGGCCTCGACCCGATCAGCGCCGCAGAGTTTGACCAGCTTATCCTCTACCTGCGGCAACACCTCAAGCTCACTGTGGTGATGATTTCCCACGACATGGACTCGCTGCTCACCATCTGCGATCGACTGGCGGTGCTGGTCGACAAGAAGGTCATTGCAGACGTGACTGACGTCATCGTTCGCCATCCACACCCCTGGATTCGCAGCTATTTCGGAGGCGTGCGTGGGCGGGCGGCGCGTGGCTCCAACCCGGAAGTGCAGCAGGGAGCCGCCTGATATGGAACGCAATGCGCGCATCATCATGGTGGCGACCTTCGTCGTGCTCTCGCTGCTGGGCCTGGTGGCGTTCTACCAGTGGATCAAGGGCCCCGACCCCGAGGAGATGGGTGTCGATATGGCGATCCTGTTTGACGGCTCGGTCAGTGGCCTGTCCATCGGCAGCCAGGTCCGCTACCTCGGGGTCCCGGTGGGCCGGGTCAGCGGCATTGCCCTGAGCCGCGAGTACCCGGGCCGGGTGGACGTGACCTTCGGGACCCGCGAGACCCTGCCGCCGGTCGAAGACATGGTGGCACTGCTGGAAGCCCAGGGCATCACCGGCCTGTCGGTGATAGAGCTGCAGGAGCGCAGCGTGGAAACACCGGGCTTCGAAGTTCCCGACGGGGTAATCCCCGGCTACCCCTCCTTATTCAGCCAGCTGGCGGGCTCCGCCGGGCGCATCACCAACTCTGTGGAGAATACCCTGACACGCCTGGATAACCTGCTGTCCGATGAGGCGGCGGACAACCTGGGCGTGACTATCGCGGAGCTGCGTAAGCTGACGGAAAACCTGTCTGCTGCATCGACTGACATCGACAAACTCATGGCCAGCGCCGGCCGGGTCAGCGAGGAGCTGGAGGCGACCCTGCCGCAGTTTCGCCTGGTAGGCCAGCAGCTGAGCAGCGAGGTGCTACCCACGGTGGCCGAGGCCGGCCGCTCCCTGCAGTCCGCCACCGACGCCGTCGCCAACACGCTGGGCGAGAACGGCGAGGAAGTGCAGGCGCTGCTGACCGATGAGATACCGGCCCTGGTCGGACTCACAGACGACCTGGCCAGCACCCTGCGTGAACTCAATTCGCTATTGGGTAATATCAACGATGAACCGGGTGCCCTGCTCTACGGCGAGACGGTCCGTGAAGTGGAGATAAGCCGTGACTAGACTGCTACTGATCACGCCCATGCTGTTGCTGGCGGCCTGCATGACCCTGCCCGGCAGCGATACACCGCCGACCAGCCGCTACCTGCTGACCAATGCCCCGGGAGACTGCACGGTCGGAGGCGAGGCGCTTTCGCTCAGCGTGTTGCGCGTCAACGCCGGCCTAGACAATGACCGGATCGCGGTGCTGGACGCCGGCAGCGGCGAGCTCAGCTTCCTGAAGGACGTGCGCTGGGCGGATGAGCTCGGGATGCTGCTGGAGCAGCAGCTCGCCGGTGACCTTGAGTGCCACGGCTATGCCGTGATGTCGGGGCACAGGCACAGCCTGGGCCAGGCCCGGCTGATGTGCGAAGCGCGCGCCTTCAACCTGATCAGGAACGGCAGCAACCAGGCCGAAGTCGCCCTCTCCTGTGTACTCAATCGCGACGATGATGATCGCACCATCATCACGCGGCACACGGCTCCGGTGGCACGCTGGAGTGCCGATGACGCAGTGGCCGCCCTCAGCAAGGCCTATAGCGACGTGCTCGACGATATCGTAGCGGGTATGCGCTGAGGCCGATGGAAGGCCTGAACGAGAGCACGATCTACTGCCCCTACTGCGGGGAACCCAACCGGGTCCTGCTGGATCCTTCAGAAGCCGGGCAGTCCTACATCGAGGACTGCCAGGTGTGCTGCCGGCCCATCGTATTCGTAATGGACAGCGCCGGCGGTGTCGAGGTGTTTACCGAAGACGAGTGAGCCGAGCCGCTACTACAGCTGGATCGGCTCGTTGACGTAATCCTCGCGGCGCGGACGTTCGCGCTCGATATTGAGGCGGGCGGGAATCGCTACGGTGCCGTTGCTGAGCTGGAACTCCATGACGTAAATCTGTCGGTCACCGCCAACGGTGGTTTGCGCCAGCGGGTACCAGAAGCGGATTGTGCCGAAACCACGGTCGATCGACAGCACGTTGTTGTCGATGCTCCAGGTGATGGGAGACTGCACCAGGGAAATGGTGTCACCGCTGACGGTCGCACGCTCATTAAAGCCCTGCTTGGGGTCGCCCAGCGTACTGAAACTCCAGCCAAACACGCCGTTGGGTACGGGCTCGCCTGAGTCTTCGAGGAAGCCCGGTATCCAGCTATTGATCTCGCCATTCCAGAATTCACCGTCGGCGTTGGCCAGCAGGGCGTCAGCAAACACCAGCGGAGTCTCCGCTTTCACGTAGATCGAAAAGTCGGCGAAGCGTTCGCTGCCGTTGCTGAATTCCTTGAATACGCCGTATTCCAGGCCGAGCCGGTCGACGATAGTCACCGTCTGTGTCCAGCCGTCGCTGTAGCTGATGACCAGCTTGCCATCGACCACGTCCCATTCCGCTGACGTGCCGGAGATCTCGCCCAGGGCCAGGCCGCTGTCGGCAAAGGTCACCACATCGCCCCAGTCAGACACCGGGAATTCACCCTGGAAGCCGGTGCCCGGGCTGTAGCGCATGCTCGCGCCCCAGGTGCCCGGCACACAGACGGCGCCGTTATTGCCACCGCAGGTATCCACGAAAGGAACCACCTCGATGGCATCTTCGGCTCGAAGACCACTGGTAGAGGTGCTGGTCTCAACACGCGAAGCCAACTGAATCACCTCATCGCCTGCCTGCTCCGGCTCGTAGGAGATCTGCCGCTCTTCCTCGATCTGTACCAGGTCAACCAGGGCGCCATCGGTCAGCAGGGTGTACTCCGTGCGCGTGACGGCTGACACCTCGATGACCTGGACAACACCGGCGTTGTTGAGCGCTTCGAGCTGCTCGGGCGTGGCGATCGACTCATCGGGGAATACAAAGCTGGTAGTCGTCAGAGGCTCGCTGTACTCGAGCACCAGCTGTCCTTCGGCAATGTTCCAGGTGTACTCGAGGTTCTGTGGGGTGCCGAAGCTGGAATCGTATGACAGCAGGCGGCCGGTATTGCTGCCAGCATCAAACTCAAGGATAGAGCCGTTGCGCGCCAGGTAACCCGGGTTGGCACTGGGTACCGCGAAGTAACGGGTCGGCAACTGGCCGGCTTCAAAGCCCGCCACCAGCGTGTCGTCATTGATGATCTGGTCCTCAGTGTCGTCGACAGCGCTGGCATCCTCGCCCGCTTCGACGTCGGCGATAAACTGCGCTACCGCCGCTTCGTTACCGGCAAAATCCAGCAGGCTGTCAAAGCCCTCGGGCAGGCTGTAGTCGGGATCGTCTACCACCAGCTTGATCACCGCCGCCAGTTCCAGCACTTCGTCTGCATCGACCGCGGTTTCCGCCGACTGCAGTTCCTCCAGCGTGGCCGGCTCCTGGCCACCGTTGGCATCGACCGCCAGCAGATAGCCCGCGGTGGTGACATTGGTGACGTCCTGCTCGGCGCTATCGTCGAGGTTTTCGAAGGCGTCAGCGAGGGCGACGAACTCGAGGGGCTGGCCGGCCTGGCTGGTGCCGCGGGCGCTGATGCGCACCAGGGCATCGAGGTCAGACGTGCTGACATCGAGGCTGTAGAAGCCCAGGGCATCGGCCCGGGTCTCATAGGTCTCGGCGCCCACACTCACCGTGACATCGGCATTGGGCACCGGCGCATCGGTAACCTGGCCACTGATGGTCTTGGTGACATCGCCATCGCACAGCTCAGGACGCTGGCCGCTTTCATCGGGGGCGCAGACAAACTGGGGCACCAGGAACAGGGTGATATCGGCATCGACAAGGCTAGCCAGGCCGCCCACCAGGGCGGTGCTGGCAATCCGGCAGTCTTCAAGGCTGTTGCCGCAGTAGTGGGCATCCGCTTTCAGCCAGCCGGCGAACTCGTAGCCCGGCGCCGATTCTACGGTAAAGGTCTCATCGAAAGCGGCGTCGTCGATCTCGACCAGGCAGGTCTCGCCCGCGTCGCAGCGGAAGCGCTCGGAGACAACGGCGCCACCGGCTTCCGGCATCTGGATCTCAAACCGGCAGGCGCTGGTGAGAAGTGAAAGTGCAACTACCCCGAGTATTCCGAACTTGCGCATCTTGACCGATTCCTTTCGTATTGGCTGCCAGGCAGATACGACGAGTTTAGGAAGCTCGATTGAATGATCAAGCAAAAACCAGCCAGTTTGCGTACCTGGCTCACACTTCTACGGGCTAGTAGCGCACCCCCGGCGGCGGCGTGAAGCTGTCGAGCACCGCTCGGTAGCTCTCGCGCTCGAAGGCCGCGGAATCTGCGGCATTGCGGTGGCTGAGGCTACCCTGCATCTGCGTGACCGACTCGTACTCCTTGTCGTCCAGCCAGCGCTCGATTTCCTGCAGAATCCCGGTGACAGCAGCGGGACCCTGTTTCAGCAGCACGCTGCACAACTGTACGGCGTTGGCACCCACCAGCAGCGCCTTGATAGCGTCATCCGCGTTGTGGAAGCCGCCGGTAACGGCGATGTCGACATCCAGCGCACCGCGCAGGATGGCCGCCCAGCGCACCCGCAGCAGGGCCTCGTAGGGATCGGACAGCTGCAACTGCGGCTCCACCGACAGGGTGTCGAGGTCGATATCGCTCTGGTAGAAGCGATTGAAGATCACCACGGCGTCAGCACCGGCCTGGTACAGGTGGCGCGCAAAGTGCAGCGGCGAGGAGAACTGCGGGGAGAGTTTCACCGAGACCGGTATCGATACCGCGTCCTCGAGATGCGCCATCACATCCAGGTAACGGCGCTCGACATCGGCAGCGGTTTCCTCCGGGTCGGCGGCGACGTAGTACACGTTGACCTCCAGCGCATCGGCGCCGGCCTCCTGCAGGTCGCGGCCGTAGCCGGTCCAGCCCTCTTCGCTGACCCCATTGAGACTGGCAATCACCGGGATCTCCAGATGCGCCTTCAGCGACTGCAGCTGCTCGAGGTACTGGTCGAGAGTCGACTGGAAATTGGGCTGCGACGGCAGGAACGAATCGGCCTCTCCGTGACCGAGGGCCTGGTGATGCATGAAGCGCTCGTATTGCCGCTCTTCCGCCAGCAGGTCTTCTTCCCACAGGGAGTACATGACGATGGCGGCGGCGCCGGCGTCCTCGAGGTGCCGCGCGCTGTCGAGCTCCTTGCTCAGGGGCGAGGCCGAGGCCACCAGCGGATTCTTCAGGTTCATACCCAGGTAACGGCTGCTCAGGTCTGCCATCTCAGCTCTCCCCCTCTTCCTGTTCTTCCGCCCAGTCCAGGTCAGCAAGCTGCTGATAGCGGCGGTAACGCTCACGGACCTCGTCTTCCGCCTCCGCCAGCAGGGCTTCGGCGCGGCCCGGCTCGGCATACCAGAGCATGCCGAAGCGGGTCTCCGACTCCACGAACTGCCGGTACGGGATGGACGGCGGCTTGGAATCCAGCTTCAGCGGTTTGTGCTCCCGGCGCGGGTCAAAGCGGAACAGGGGCCAGTGGCCACTGTTCACTGCCAGGTTCTGCTGGCGGTGGTTGTTGGACATATCCACCCCGTGGGCGATGCAGGGCGAGTAGGCAATGACCAGGGACACGCCGGGATAGCTCTCAGCTTCCAGGAAGGCATTCAGCGTCTGGGTATCCTTGGCACCGTAGGCAACGTGCGCAACGTAGACGTTTTCGTAGTCCATGGCGATTCGCGCCAGGTCCTTCTTGCCGGTGGGCTTGCCGGCGGCGGAGAACTTGGCCACAGCACCCCGCGGGGTGGCTTTGGAAGTCTGGCCGCCGGTGTTGGAGTAGACCTCGGTATCCAGTACCAGGATGTTCACATTGCGGCCCGAGGCCAGCACGTGGTCGACGCCGCCAAAGCCGATGTCATAGGCCCAGCCGTCACCGCCCATGATCCATATGCTGCGATGGCACAGCGCATCCGCCAGTTTGACCAGCTGTTCGGCCCTGGCGTGCCCGCTGTCGGCCAGCTCTGATTTCAACTGCGCTACTCGCTGGCGCTGCTCATAAATCTCCGCCTCGTTCCGCTCTTCGCAGTCGAGGATGGCCTGGGCCAGGCCGTCGCTGAGCTCGCCGCGCAGTGCGTCGAGCAGGTCACGCGCCTGGGCGCGCTGGCTGTCGATGGCCACCCGGATGCCGAGGCCGAATTCCGCGTTGTCCTCAAACAGGCTGTTGTTCCAGGCCGGCCCGCGACCCTCGGCGTTGGTGCGCCAGGGTGTAGTGGGCAGGTTGCCGCCGTAGATAGACGAACAGCCGGTGGCGTTGGCCACGATCATGCGGTCGCCGAACAGCTGGCTCGCCAGCCGCACGTAAGGTGTCTCGCCACAGCCGACACAGGCGCCGGAGAATTCGAAGTGGGGCTCGAGCAGCATGGAACCCTTCATGGTGCTGAGCTTGATCTCGGCGTGATCGTACTCCGGCAGCGTTTCAAACCAGGCGAAGTTCTCTGCCTCAGCCTCGCGCAGCGGTGGCTGCGGCGCCATGTTCAGCGCCTTGCGGCTGGCATTGGACTTGTCGCGAATCGGGCAGATATCCACGCACAGGGTGCAACCGGTGCAGTCTTCCGGGGCTACCTGGTAGCTGATGTGTACGCCCTGGGGGAAGTCTTTGCCCTTGATCTGCAGGCTCTTGAAGCTGGCCGGTGCATCGGCCAGCAGGGATTCGTCGAAGGCCTTGGAGCGGATCGCCGAGTGCGGGCACACGAACACGCACTTGCCACAATGGGTGCACAGGTCGGTCTCCCACACCGGGATCTCGAGGGCCAGGTTGCGCTTTTCGAAGGCGGCGGTGCCGATTGGCCAGGTGCCGTCGACCGGGAACTCGCTGACCGGGATCAGGTCGCCACGCCCGGCAATGATCTCCGCGGTCACGCGCTTGACGAAGTCCGGCGCCGCATCGGAAATCGAAGTGCCACTCTCGGCTTGACCGTCGGCCTTGCTGCCGATGTCCACCTCGTGCAGTTCGTCGAGGGTGGCATCGATGGCGTCGCGGTTCATCTCGGCAATCCGCTTGGACTTGCGACCGTAGGTATCTTTCACCGCCTGCTTGATGGCACCGATGGCGTCCTCGGTGGGCAACACGCCGGCGATCGCGAAGAAGCAGGTTTGCATGATGGTGTTGATGCGCTTGCCCAACCCGTTGTCGGCCGCCACCTTGTAGGCGTCGATGACATAGAAGCGCAGCTTCTTGTCGATGATATGTCGCTGGTAGTTGCGCGGCAGGCTGTCCCAGGCAAGTTGGGGCTCGGCATCGGTGTTGAGCAGGAAGATGCCGCCCGGTGCGGCCTTCTCAAGCATGTCGTAGCGCTCCAGGAAGACCGGCTGGTGGCAGGCGACAAAGTTGGCCTCGCCGTCTTCCACCAGATAGGCGGAGCGAATCGGCCGCGGGCCGAAGCGCAGGTGGGAAATGGTCACCGCGCCTGATTTCTTGGAGTCGTAAACAAAATAGCCCTGGGCATGCAGGTCGGTCTGCTTGCCGATGATCTTGATGGAGTTCTTGTTGGCGCTTACCGTGCCGTCGGAGCCGAGGCCGTAGAACAGGGCCTGGACGCTGTTGGCGTGGGCGCCGCTGCGGAAGTCTGCATCCCAGTCCAGGCTCAGGTGACTGACGTCATCGCGAATGCCCACGGTGAAACGGCGGCGTGGCTCGGCCGCGGCCAGCTCCGCATAAACCGCGGCGACCATGGCGGGGGTAAATTCCTTGGAAGACAGGCCATAGCGACCTCCGCAGACCTTCGGCATGTCGCCCTGCCAGTGTTCCGCCAGCGCGGTGACCACATCCTTGTACAGGGGTTCGCCATCGGCACCGGGCTCCTTGGTACGATCCAGCACCGCGATGGACCGGCAGCCCGCCGGCAGTGCCGCCACCAGGGCGGCGGGATCCAGCGGCCGGAACAGGCGCACTGCCAGTACCCCGACCTTCTCGCCTTTCGCGGTCAGCGCATCGACGGTTTCGCGCACGGTCTCCGCGCCGGAGCCCATGAGCACGATCACCCGCTCCGCGGCTTCATCGCCGAAATAATCAAACAGCTTGTAGCGGCGGCCGGTGGCCTCTCCGTATTCGTCCATCACCTGCTGGACCAGGGCCGGGAAGCCGTCGTAGATCGGGTTGACCGCCTCGCGGGCCTGGAAGAACACGTCCGGGTTCTGGGAACTGCCGCGCAGCACCGGCGCCTCCGGGACCATGGCGCGGGCGCGGTGCGCATCCACCGCCTCGCTGTCGATCATCTCCTGCAGTAATTCACGCTCGGGCGCCTGCACCTTCGCTACTTCGTGCGAAGTGCGGAAGCCGTCAAAGAAGTGCAGCATGGGTATACGCCCACGCAGGCTGGCCTGCTGGGAGATGAAGGCAAAATCCAGCGCTTCCTGCACCGAGTTGGAGCAGAGCATCCCGAAGCCCGTGGTACGCGCCGACATCACGTCGCTGTGGTCACCAAAGATCGACAGGGCATGGGTGGCCACGGTACGGGCCGCCACGTGAATCACCGATGGTGACAGCTCGCCGGCGATCTTGAACATATTGGGCAGCATCAGCAGCAGGCCCTGGGAGGCCGTGAAGGTGGTGGCCAGGCTTCCCGCCTGGAGGGCGCCGTGAATGGCGCCGGCGGCACCGGCTTCGCTCTGCATCTCGATCACATCGGGCACCGCGCCCCACAGGTTGGTCATCCCGGCGGCACTCCAGTCATCGGCGTGCTCACCCATGGGGGATGCCGGCGTGATCGGGTAGATCGCCACGACTTCATTGAGCAGGTGGGCAATTCGCGCGGTGGCCTCATTGCCATCCAGCATTACCGTTTGCTGCGCCTTCATCACACTCTCCACTGGGCCCGAACACACGCGGGGAGCAGATACTGTGCCGCCAGTCGGCAAAAAATACCTTGAGCCAGCGCAAGCCACCTCTAGACAGCGCGTGGCTACGGGACTGACGATACGAATGGTTCCTTCGTAGCACGGGTGCGAACTGGGCCTATTCTTTCCCCGGGCAGCGGTTTGGAATCGAACATCCGATAGGTTCGTCCGTAGGCCGGGCGCGAACTGGGCCTGACCCCTCCCCGGACGCGCTAAAAGCATGCCGTCCATGGCTCGCTCGGCGCCGGCCGTCCCTGGCCGGCGACGGTCCGTGGAGGGGTCAGGCCCAGCTCACGCCCTCTTACAGAGGGAATCCAGCTTCTCTTGCCCGTCATTCCCGCGAAGGCATGGATCCAGCCCACGTTCTCTGGATTCCCGCCTTCGCGGGAATGACGGGAAAAACTCGATCAAAGGAATCTGGGCTTACTTTGGAGGGTTTAGGTAGCGCCGACGGAGCGCGCGTGGTGTGCGGGGCCCTTCCGGGACCGTCTGCGGCCAGGACGGCCGCAGTCGAGCGAGCCATGGACGGCATGCTTTTAGCGTGTCCCGGATGGGCCCCGTGCGCCGCGCGCGCGGCCTCAGTGGAAACAACCACGCACGGGAGCAGGCACGAAAAAGGGGCCCGCAGGCCCCTTTGAGTAAACGATGTGCACGGCGCAGAGGCCGGGTTAGTGCCTAGAAGTTGTAGGTGAAGTCCACGCCGCTGATGCGGCCCGGGTTCGGGTGGTTGAAGGAGCCGCCGAATTCCGGCGCCGGGATCACCTCTTCCAGGTAGTCCTCATCGGTGATGTTCTGGCTCCAGGCCACCAGTGACCACTGCTCGCCGTGCAGGCCGACGCGCAGGTTCATGGTGAAGTAGTCATCGCGCTCGGTGTTGGAGTACTCACTGGTACCGAAACCAAAGCCGGGAACCTGGTACACCTCAGACAGGTCGGTAAAGAAGTTGACCGTCTCATCGCTCTGCACCGAGTGGAACCAGGTGGTGCCGACGTACTGGTAATCGATCCGGGTGGTGAACTCCAGGTCACCCCAGACCGGGGTGCGGAAGTCCACGCTCAGGGTACCATTGGACTCCGGTGCGTAGGGCAGGTCGTTGCCCTCGGTGTAAGGACGGTTCTTGTTCTCGTTGATCTCGGTGTCGACAAAGCCGTAGCCACCGCTGAAGGTGAAGTACTCGTTGAAGGCCCAGGCGAAGTCCACCTCGGCGCCGAAGATCTCGGCTTCATCGATGTTGGTCACTACCCGCAGCAGGCCGAAGGGGCCGGCGAAGAAGTTGAAGAACTGGTAGTCGTCGATTTCGGTGTAGAACACCGCGGCATTGACCCGCAGGCGGTTATCCAGCCAGTTGGACTTCACACCGAGCTCATAGGTGTCGGTGACTTCCTTGTCGAAGTCATCGCGCACATTCTCGGGCGCCGTCGGGTAGCTGCCGAAGGTGCCGTTGACGGTGGCCTGGCTGCCGATGCTGTTGAAGCCACCGGAGCGGAAGCCGACGCCGTAGGAGCCGTAGGCGGTCAACTCATCGGTAAAGGCGTGGGTGTAGCTGATCTTGGGCTGCCACTCGTCAAAGGTCTCGTCACGATCCGGGATGGTGTCGGTGCCGGAGCCGTCGAAGGCCGGGTTGATGGGCGGCGTCTGGCCGAAGAAACCGAAGATCTGCGCGGCGCGCACGTTGGGCACGTTGTTGGAAACCTCGCGCTCCTCCTCGTCGTAGCGCAGGGCCAGGGCCAGTTCGCCGCGCTCACCGATGTCCATTTCCACCTGGCCAAAGGCGGCATAGACCTCGGTATCGAAGTCATCCCAGAACAGCTGGTCGGTGGGGTTGGGGCCATCCGGCGGAACATACGGAGCCTGGCGGAAGCCAAGGCCGAGGTCGGCGCCGTAGGCTACCACTACCTCGCGCTCGATATCCGCGTAGTACAGGCCCGCCACCCAGCGGAAGCGGCCTTCATCGTTCGAGGTCAGCTTGACCTCGATGGAGGTGCTCTCCTGGTTGCGCTCCTGGTACTGGTAGCCGTCACAGGTGGTCGGCGAGTAGGCCGGCAGCAGGCCGTTGAGTCCGCCGAACTCGGGAACATACGTGCCGGGCGGGTTGCCGTCCTGGATCGCGTAGAAGGGGCTCACCAGCAGCGAGGTATCGAAGCTGTTGTAGCTTTCGGTACAGGCGGCCTGGGATTCGGGATTACCCAACGAATAGCCGCCAAAGGCGGCGCTGGTGCCGTCGGAAATCAGCGACTCTTCCAGGTCGTCGTAGGCGCCGATGACCGTCAGGGTGGCGAAGTCCATTTCGTAGTCGGCCTTGACCGAGAAGAAGGTGTTCTCCTGGTTGTTCTCGCCGGGTACGTTGAAGATGAACTTGAAGTTGGTATCGTTGACGTCCTTGTTGAGGTCGGGGTTGCCGATAAAGGCCGCCGCGCCTGGCAGGGCAAAGGTGGCGTTGAAGTTGATCGCGCCGCCCTCGACATCGCGGTAGAACGCCTGGGTGTCCACGGACAGCCTGTCGTTGGGCTCCCAGACCAGGCGCAAGCGCGCGCTGGTGTCTTCCATGTAGTTGATTTCATCGTCATTGCCGGTGAGATCATTGTCGAACTGGCCGTCGGTATCGCGGTAGCTGATGGTGGCGCGGCCGAACAGCTTGTCCTCAATGAGTGGACCGCTGACCATGGCCTGGCCCTTGACCAGGTTGTCATCGCCGACGCCGCCCTTGATACGCGCCTCGAACTCGTTGGTGGGCCGCTTGCTGTTGACGATAATCGCGCCAGACACGGCATTACGGCCGTAGAGGGCGCCCTGCGGGCCCTTGAGGACCTCGATCTGTTCGATGTCGAACAGCTCACCGTTGAAGCCGTTGGGGTTGGTGATCAGCACACCGTCCAGCACGTAGGCGAAGGAGCTTTCCGAGTCGCGGGTGGAGTACTGGCCGCGAATCGTCACCTGGGTGTCACCGGCGTTGGCGGTGTCGACGATGGTGACGTTGGGCGTCAGCATGATGAAGTCCTGCGGACGCTCGATACCCGCGTCTTCAATCTGCTGGGAGGTGAAGGCCGTTACCGCGATGGGCACGTCCTGCAGGCTTTCCTCGCGCTTCCGCGCCGTGACCACGATTTCTTCCAGCAATGCCTGGGCGCTTGCCGCCGGTGGAAGAGAGATACCCGTACCAATAATGGCAGCTGCAACTGCCTTTGTAATGATGCGCTTTTGCACTGTTATTAGCCCCTGAGGTTGGACAGTAGTTGGACGATACGTGTGAAATACGGTTTCAGACCAGAAAAAGTCACACGCCCAGCAGGGAAATTACCTCGTCCAGGGCTAAAACGTCGGCGTACTTGGCGTTCATATCGTGCAAATTGGCCTCGTGGGCTGCGCTATTGCGGTCTCCCACCGCCTCGCGCGGCACTACGACGGGAAAGTCGTACTGCAGGCCGTCCACCACCGTGGCGCGCACGCAGCCGCTGGTGGTGAGCCCGGTGACCACCAGTGAATCCACTTCGGCTGCCGCCAGCTGCTCATCGAGATGGGTGCCGTGAAAGGCGCTGGCCCACTGCTTTTCAACCACGATCTCTCCCGCCTGCGGCGCCAGCGCAGGATCGACCTCAACCCAGTGGGAGCCGGGCTGCAGCACGTTGAGGGCGGGTAGGCGGGCGCGGAACACGCGGGCCTGGGAGTCGTCGTGGTAGACCACGGTGGTGTAGAACACCGGCAGCCCGCGGGCCCGAAATGCGCTCAGCAATGCGGCATTGGCCGCCACCACGTCGGCACACTCGCTGCCCAGCGGGCAGGACGGGTCGGTAAAACCGTTGATCATGTCGACCAGCAATAGCGCCGGGCGCTGACCCAGGCCCACCGCCTCGCGGTCAAGATCCACCGGGCGCCTCACAGAGCTGCAGCTGGGCACCAAAGGTGTCGGCGCTGGAGAGATCCGCCACCCGCCAACCCTCGAGGCCGGTGCGCTCCGGCCCCACCTGGCCACCGGCCGCAGTGGTTGCCGCCAGGGCGCCATCGAGATCATCCACCGCCAGCGACAGCAACATGAAGCCCTCACCGTGTTCGCGCAGCAGCCGCGCCGGCTCACCCTCCTCAGAGGTGGGCTGCACCAGCACCAGCCAGGATTCGCCGAGCTTGAAGCGTGCTGTGATAACGCCGCGGCCGGGCAGCTCTCCGCGCAGGGCCGGCTCTAGACCCAGCAGTTCGCGGTAGCGCTGCTCCGCTGCGTCGAGGTCGCGCACCAGGAAGTTGATATGGTGAATGCCGCTGATTTGGCTTGCCATGAAAGCGTCCGAATAGGGTGATTTGCTGGATTCGCGGCGCGCCAACAGACGATCCGGGGCGCCGGAATTTTGGCATCATAGCACTGGTTAGCCTCGACAAAGCCCTTTACACTCTGTACATATCAAAGCAAAAACAAGGCAATCGGGTGGATAATTCGTGATTAACCCCCAGATACTTGCAAACTTGCCCAATCTTGAGAGCTTCCTCGATCACTGCGAGCGTAGGCGTTTCAAGGCGCGCTCCATCATCGTCGAGGCGGGTGAGCCCAGTGAGTCCTTTTTCTTCGTCATCAGCGGCACTCTCGCCATCAGCATCAAGAGCGATGACGACCAGGACCTGATCCTCAACTATGTGAACGCCGGCGACTTCTTCGGCGAGATGGGCCTGTACAAACGGGTCAGCAAGGTCCGCTATGCCACGGTGCAGGCGAAGACGGAATGCGAGGTCGCGGAAATCACCTATTCCGCGTTCCAGGATATGAAAGACGCCTACCCGGACGTGCTTTACCACATCGGCTCGCAAATGGCAGAGCGCCTGACCCAGACCACCCGCAAGCTGCACGACCTGGCCTTTGTGGATGCCCGCGGGCGCATCACCAATGCCCTGCTGGACCTGTGCCGCGAGCCGGCCGCCCTCACCCACCCGGATGGCATGCAGCTTAAGGTCTCCCGCCAGGAGCTGGCGCGCATCGCCGGCTGCTCCCGCGAGGTGGCGGGGCGCATGCTCAAGAAGCTGGAAAGCGAGGGCATGGTGGAGGTCAGCGGCCACACCATCGTGGTGCGCGGCGAGCGCGAAGTCCTGCAAGCGCCGGAGATGCCCGAGCGGGCCTAAACTCGAACGGCGATATCCCTCAGGACTCGGAGCTGCGCCGGGCGGGAATCGACTATCTGCAAACCTTCAGGACGCGCTTTGAGAGTCGCCCGCAAAATGGGCTGTCCGCGAGCACTGTCCGAGTCCCAAAAATCGCGCAGCGATTTTGGTCGAGTTGCGCAGCGCCCAGTTAGGGACGCCGGGATGCGACCGTTCCGGCCGGGGACGGACAATGCTGCCGTGCTATTGGCACATAACCCGTCAGAGGAGTGCTTCGATGTCGGCTTCGAGATCGGCGGGTTTGGTCTGGGGGGCGTAGCGTTTGATGACGTTGCCGTCGCGGTCGACCAGGAACTTGGTGAAGTTCCACTTGATGCGTTCGCTGCCGGCGAGGCCCTTGGCCTCTTTCTTGAGATGCTTGTAGAGCGGGTCCGTGCCTGAGCCGTTGACCTCGATTTTGCCCATCATCGGGAAGCTGACACCGTAGTTGAGCTGGCAGAACTCCTGGATTTCCTCGTTGCTGCCCGGGTCCTGGGCGCCGAACTGGTTGCAGGGAAAGCCCAGCACTTCGAGGCCGCTGTCGTGGTATTTCTCGTAGAGCTCTTCCAGGCCTGCGAACTGCGGCGTGAAGCCGCACTTGGAGGCGGTGTTCACAATCAGCAGTACCTTGCCTCGGTACTGCTCCAGCGGCAGTTCTTTGCCGGCGGTGGTGGTGGCGTTGAAGTCGTAGACATTGGTCATATCAGGCGGCCTGTACTTGCAGCATGAGAATTTCGACGCGCTTGCGCTGCATCTTCAGGGAGTATTCCAGCTCGCGCAGGCGGGTGCGCACGGTGGCCTGCTCCCACTTCTCCAGCAGCCGGTTGCGCTTCTGTGCGATGGCGTCGCCGAGTTCGCCCTTGCGACGCTCGTAGCGCTGCGCTTGCAGGTCCTTCCAGCGGTTGAGCGCCTCCATGAACAGCTGATATTCAGCCTCCAGCTTTTCGCGCAGGGGCTGCGGGGTATCCGCCTGCTCCAGTTGGTCACGGGCCTGCTTGAAGCGCATGGTGAGGATGGACTGCTGGATCTTGAAGTTGGGTACCCGGTTCAGCTTGCTGGCCAGGCCCAGCCAGGCACAGAGGTTGATCAGCCACTTGGAGGGATCCCACTGGTACCAGCGCACGCCGTTGCGGTAGTCCGACTGAAAGATGTGGTGAAAGTTGTGGTAGCCCTCGCCGTAGGTCAGGAAAGCCAGGAAGCCGTTGTCGCGGGCGCTGTTTTCGTCGGTGTAGGGCTGGCTGCCCCAGTAGTGGGCCAGCGAGTTGATGAAGAAGGTCACGTGGTGATTGATCACCAGGCGTGCCACGCCCACCAGCAGCAGGCCGCCGATGATGTCACCGGCCCACCAGCCGACCAGCAGCGGCAGGCCCACATTCATGATCACGGTAAGCAAAACATAGTTGCGGTGCTGCCACATTACGATGGGATCGCGCAGCAGGTCCGGTGCATTGCTGAAATCGTCTTCGTTGGTCGCGTACTCGCGCAGCATCCAGCCCATGTGGGAAAACCACAGGCCGCGACCGGCAGAGTAGGGATCCCGCTCATTGTCGTCCACGTGCCGGTGATGGCGGCGGTGGTCAGAGCCCCAGACCAGGATGCTGTTCTGCAGCGCGCCAGCGCCCCACAGGGCGAAGAATACTTTCAGGATCGGGTGCGCCTGGTAGGCGTTGTGTGACCACAGGCGGTGGTAGCCGGCAGTGATCGACAGGCCATTCAGGTACAGGAACAGCAGCGCCATCCACCACAGGCTGGCGCTGTAGCCATGATAGAAGCCCCACAGGGGTACCAGCACCAGGCCGGCCAGTGGCAGTGCCACGAACAGGACGACGTTGATCGGGGTCAGCGGCGGCTTTTCCGGCGCAGCAGGTGAATTCATGGGTGACGGGGTCTGTTCCATGGACCAGGCATCCTTAGTTTGGCTCGCCCCGGCTCAGGGTCATCTCACCTGTCGTTCATTGCTGCCATGCCAAAAAGCTACTGCAAGGGGGAACGATACGGTGAGTATTGATCTAATGAGCGAGGGAAAGTGGTATAAAAACGACTTCGAATGATACCGCGTATGCACCGGCCGTCGCCACCGGACGGAAACAGGGTGTAATGCGCTCCGAGTTTTCCACCTTTTTATGGCACAGGCCGTATTTTTACAGGGCTCCACCCTTCGCCACGTGGTCAAGATGACCGCGGCGAGCGCCGTGGGCCTGGTCGCCATGTTCACCGTCGACCTGGTGGACATGTACTTCCTGAGCCTGCTGGGCGAACAGGAACTGGCGGCCGCCGTCGGCTACGGCGGCACGCTGCTGTTCTTCCTGACCGCAGTCAGTATTGGCCTGCAGATCAGCATGGGAGCGCTGGTGTCGCGGGCAGAAGGCTCATTCCGCCGCGACCTGGCCGGTCGCTACTGCAGCAATATCCTGGTTTTCAGCGGAGTCGCCGCAGCGACCATTAGCGGCGTCGGCTACCTGTACCTGTCGGAGTTGCTGTCGCTACTGGGCGCCACCGGCAAAACCCACGAGTACGCACTGGCCTACAGTCGCATCATTATTCCCAACACCGTGGTGCTGGCCCTGGCCATGTGTGCCGCCAACGCGGCCCGGGCGCTGGGGGATGCGCGTCGCTCCATGTACTCCACCCTCGGCGGGTCGGCGGTGAACGCCATCCTCGACCCTATACTCATCTTCGGCCTGGGCTGGGGCATCGAGGGCGCCGCTGCCGCCTCGGTGGTGTCGCGCTGGGTCATGATGGCTATTGCCTTCAACGCCATCTTTCGGATTCACCATCTGCCGACTCCCACCCGCTTTTCCTGGCTGCGGGAAGATATGGGCGCCATTATCGGGGTGGCGGGCCCGGCCATGCTCACCAATCTCGCTACCCCGATCGGTGCCAGTTTCGTGCTGCGCACCATGTCCCAGTATGGCGACAGCGCAGTGGCGGGTGCAGCGATCATGGGTCGCATCTGGCCGGTGGCCTTCGCGGCGGTGTTCGCCCTGTCCGGCGCGATCGGGCCAATTATCGGCCAGAATGCCGGCGCCCTGCAGTATGACCGCGTGCGGCGAGCCTTACTGGATGCCCTGCTCTGTAACCTGGTCTACGTGCTGGTAGTCTGGTTGATCCTGTGGTCCTGCCAGGGCCTTATCGTTTCGACTTTCAATGCCAGCGGCGACGCGGAGCGACTGATCCGCTTTGCAGTGACCTGGCTGGTGGGGGCCTACATCTTCAGCGGCATGCTGTTTGTTGCTAACGCCAGCTTCAACAACCTGCACAAGGCCCACCTGGCGACCCTGTTCAACTTCGGCCGCGCGCTGCTGGGTACGATTCCCTTTGTGACCCTGGGCTCGCTATGGTTCGGCGCCCCTGGAGTCATGGCGGGTGAAGCGGCGGGAGCGGTGGTGTTCGGCAGCCTCGCCTTCGCCGCGGTGCTCTGGCAGGTGCGTGAGCTGGGCCGGCGACACGAGGGCAGCGCGAAACAGGTACGGGGCGAGCTGCTACACTGAGCGCCTCACAGGAGGTGCTCCATGAACCGAATCTGCATCGTACTGGCACTGCTGCTGGTCTCTTTTAATGTCTACAGCGAGTCGCCGGAACTCCCCGAGATGCTCCAGGGCCTCGGCCTGCGGGAACACCGCGTGGCCAGCCGTGACCTGCCGGGCTGGAAGCCGCCCACCCGCGTGGTGGTGCGCAACGTGTTCGACGAGGATGCGGCCGCGGCCCTCAAGGTGGTGGCGCCGGGGGTGGATATCGTCGGGGTGAGTACGCTCGAGGAGGCTCGCGCCGCCATACCGGGCGCGCAGGTTTTGATCGGTTACTGTGACCAGGGCGTGTTCGATGCGGCGAACGCCTTGCACTGGGTGCAGGTCTACTTTGCCGGTGTCGAGAACTGCGTGGGGCTGCCGGCCTTTACAGACGACAAGCTGCTGCTTACCAACGGCCAGCGCCTCGGCAGCCCGACCCTGGCAGACCACACCATTGCCCTGATGATGGCCCAGACCCGCGGCCTGGCGACGTATATCGCTTCCCAGCAGCGCGGGCAGTGGGAGCCCAACTGGGACCAGCCACCACCGCCGTTTGGCGAGGTGGCGGGCCAGACCATGCTGGTAGTGGGCCTGGGTGGTATCGGCACCCAGGTCGCCAGGCGCGCCCACGGGCTGGGCATGCGGGTGATCGCCACCCGTAACAGCCGCCGGGAAGGCCCTGACTTCGTTGACTACGTGGGGCTGGCCGACGAGGTATGGACCCTGGCCAGGCAGGCGGACGTGGTGGTAAACGCGGCGCCGCTGACCGACAGCACCCGCGGCCTGTTCGATACGAAGTTCTTTAAGGCTATGAAGCCCACGGCTTATTTCATCAGCGTTGGCCGCGGCAAGAGCACGGTCACCGCCGACCTGATCAAGGCGCTGGAGAGCGGCCAGATCGCCGGGGCTGCCCTCGATGTGACCGACCCGGAGCCGCTGCCGGCAGGCCACCCGCTGTGGACGGCACCCAACCTGATTATCACCCCGCACGTGGCTGGCCGGTCTAGCGAGGGGCTGGCGCGCATCCGCGCACTGGTGGCAGAAAACCTGCGGCGCTATGTCGCGGGTGAGCCGCTGCTTTCGACGGTCAATGTAAAAAAAGGGTACTGAAACAGCTGAGCTGCTAGAGCTTCTCGAGACTGCTAGAGCTTCTCGAGACTGCTAGAGCTTTTCTAAATAGGAGCTGTATTCCAACTCGCTGATGCGGGCGCGGAACTCCGCGTTCTCCTGGGCCTTGCTCAGGGAGTAGATGCGCTGCAACTCCTTGCCCAGGTTGCGGGCGATGAAGTCTGAATCCTGGAACAGCTGGATGGCCTCGGGCAGGTACAGCGGCAGCAGCTCGCTGGCCTGTTCGTAGCCGTCACCCTGTATCGGCTCCCCCGGGTCAGACTGCTGGGCAATACCCTCGATAATGCCCGACAGCAGTGCCGCGTAGACCAGGTAGGGGTTGGCGTCGGCGCCTGCGACCCTCAGTTCCAGGCGGCGGGCGCTGGATTTGCCGGCGGGGATGCGCACCGACACCGTGCGGTTGTCATAGCCCCAGCACGGCGAGGTAGGGGCGTGTGCGCCGGGCTGGAAGCGGCGGTAGGAGTTGAAGTTGGGGGCATAGATCGCCATTGACTCGCCCATGTACTGCATGCAGCCGGCCACTGCATGGCGCATCAACTCGGTGCCGCGATCGGTGCCGTCGTCGAAGATGTTGCGGTCCTGTTCATCGAGTACGCTGCAGTGCACGTGCATGCCGTTGCCCGCCTCATTCTCGAAGGGTTTGGCCATAAAGCTGGCAATCATGCCGTGGCGGGCCGCCACGCCCTTCACCAGGCGCTTGATCATCTGGATCTGGTCCGCAGCCAGCACCGGGTTGTCGATGTGTTGCATGTTGATTTCGTACTGGGACGGCGCTGATTCCTTGACGATGCCATCGAAGGGAATGTGCTGGATTTCGCAGGCCTCGCGAATTTCCTTGAGCATGAGGGCATTGTTCTGCAGTACGTCAACGCCGTAGGTGTTGCCGCCGATAGGCTCATGCCCCGCCGGCACGGGGCAGCTGTGGCGGATGCCGCGGCGGTCGTAGTGCACCAGGCTGAATTCCAGCTCGGCGGCCACTACCGGGCGCCAGCCAGCGTTGTGGAAACGGCCCAGTACCTGCTTGAGAACATTGCGCGGATCGCCGAGATAGGGGTCGCCGTCGGCGTTGTAGAGCGACAGCATCACCTGTCCGTAGCTGTCATCGCTGGCCCAGGGGGTCGGCAGCAGGCTGCCCTCGATGGGCCTGCAGACGCCGTCCGCATCCCCCGATTCGAATACCAGCTCCTCGACGTCCCGACCCCAGATATCAAGGCTCAGGGCAGTCATCGGCAGCTTGAACTCTCCCTGGAAAACCTTCTCGAGCTTGTGGCGTGGCAGCCACTTCCCGCGCATCACACCGTTGCAATCCGGCAGCAGTGCTTCGATGGTGGTGATATCGGGGTAAGTGCGAAGAAACCAGTCTGCTTCAACAGACATTTAGCGCACGCACGTTCACCAGCAATCCCCAATCATTCGTGGAGCGCCAGACACTTGCAATAACCCACACGGGTTAGCCTCCCCGGCCCCGGGCGGTGGAGGGAGTCATCATCACTTCCAGCGGGTCGCCAACCCCCGCTTCGCCCAGGTAGGGCAGGGTGGCGATGAACAGCGAGAACAGGTCGGCCTGGGAGCTCACGTCCAGCTTGCGGTAGATGCTCTTGCGATGGCGGCGCAGGGTCTCCAGGGCAATGCTGAGCTTTTCCGCCGAGGCGTGGCTGGAGTAACCCCGCAGCATCAGTTCCAGTACCCCCTTTTCGCGGGGTGACAGCACCGAGGCGCCGAACATGCGAAAGGCATGGTCGATAGCTTCGGAGATATCCGGGCCCAGCAGGTAGCGCTGTGTGAAGTCGGAGACCTGGCTGTGGCTGCGCAGCAGTGCCGAGACCGGTGCCGACAGGGCCTTGAGGAACTCGTGTTCCTCGTCGGTGAAGCGACCGCGACCGTTCTTGCGCATCAGGCTGATGTTGATGACGCCGCCGTCCACCAGCCGTGCCAGGAAGATCACCTCGTCCTCGGTGGCAGTTTCCCGGTAGTAATTGGTGTAGTAGTTGCTGGATTCCAGGTCGCCTTCGTACAGCTCGTGGAGCCGGTAGAAGCGTCCCCGGGGCTGCCCCATCGAAAGCTGGTAGAACGGGTCGTCCTGGAAAGGGCCTTCCAGGTACAGGTCGATCTGCGAGGCTACCGCATTGTCAGGGATCTCGTGATAGATGCACTGGGGCGGCAACTCGGTGTGATAGAGCCAGACCTGGGGGTAGTCGACGCCCACCTCCC
This sequence comes from Halieaceae bacterium, assembly GCA_030066555.1. Classification (GTDB taxonomy): domain Bacteria; phylum Pseudomonadota; class Gammaproteobacteria; order Pseudomonadales; family Halieaceae; genus JANQIO01. Next base: position 6,535 of record JASJBK010000030.1, on the reverse strand, counting down.
GGGTGATGGCCTTGATGATCGAGGGGAAGAATCTCTCCGACCCCAGCTCGGCTATGGCAACCGAGAGATCCCGGTTCCACCTCGCCAACGCATCACTACTTGCCATTCCCTGAACTCACCTCCACCAATAATCGGTTACAGACCAGGCATTCCGCACTCCAATGGTGACAGTGCACCTCCACCGCCTCAAGTCGCGCCGCCCCGCCTTCGTAGTGAACACGCCGGCCGTGACCAGGACTTACACAAGTGACCGGCAACAGGCCAGGTGTTCCGCGCTCCAGAGGTAGTGGTGCACCTCTACCACTTGGCGTGGCGCCCGGCCCAGAGCGGTCTTATAAACAGCTACCTAATATGCGTTAATAGCTGGCATCTGATGCCTGTGGCACAATCATGTGCAAGCCGGCAACGGCTTGTCAATTTTGTGAGGCACCCCATGACCAGCATCATCCCGGAACGGGCTCGCCAGGACTGGCAGGCCCTCGACAGCAGTCACTACCTGCACCCGTTTACCGACTTCAAGGAGTTGGCAGCCCAGGGCAGCCGCATCATCACCCGTGCGGAGGGCCCCTATATATACGACGACGAGGGCCGGGAGATACTGGATGGCATGTCGGGCCTGTGGTGCGTGAGCCTGGGCTATGGCCAGCACAGTATTGCCGAGGCGGTGCATCGCCAGCTCAAGGAACTGCCCTACTACAACAGCTTCTTCCAGTGTGCACACCCGCCGGTGATCGAGCTGGCGCGGCGCCTGAGCGAGGTAACGCCGGAGCACATCAACAACTTTTTCTTTACCGCCAGCGGCTCCGAGGCCAATGACACCCAGCTGCGCATCGTGCGCCGCTACTGGGACCTGCTGAAAAAGCCCTCCAAGCGCTTCGTCATCAGCCGCAAGAACGGTTACCACGGCTCTACCATTGCCGGCGCCAGCCTGGGCGGCATGGGCTACATGCACAAGCAGTTTGAAACCCTCAGTTACGTTACCCACGTCGAGCAGCCCTACTGGTTTGGCGAGGGTGGCGACCTGGAACCGGAGGAATTCGGTCGCCAGGCGGCGGCCAGCCTCGAGCAGCGTATCCAGGAGCTCGGAGCCGACAATGTTGCGGCCTTCATTGCCGAACCGGTGCAGGGCGCCGGTGGCGTGATCGTGCCGCCGGACAGCTACTGGCCGGAAGTGCGCCGTATCTGCCAGGAGCACGACATCCTGATAATTGCAGACGAGGTGATCTGTGGCTTTGGGCGTCTTGGCGAGTGGTTCGGTTGCGACCATTACCAGATCCCGGCTGACCTGATGACCTTTGCCAAGGCGGTGACCAACGGTTACCAGCCGCTGGGCGGCGTGATGGTGGGCGACCGGGTAGCCGATGTCATCAAGTCAGACGGCGGCGAGTTTGCCCACGGCTACACCTACTCCGGCCACCCGGCGGCCTGTGCCGCAGCGTTGGCGACCCTGGATCTGCTCGAAGAGCAGGACGTGGTGCGCACGGTGCGGGACGACAAGGCGCCCTACCTGCAGCAGCGCTGGGCGGAAATGGCTGACCACCCGCTGGTGGGCGAGGCCCGCGGCGTCGGCTTCGTCGGCGCCATGGAGTTGGTGGCCGATAAGGAGACCCGGGCGCGCTTCGACAAGGACGGCAGCACGGGCTCCCTGTGCCGCAACATGTCTGTGGAGTGTGGGCTGGTAATGCGCGCAGTCGGCGACACGATGATCATTGCGCCGCCGTTGACCATGTCCCACGAGCAGATCGACCAGCTGATCGAGCGCGCGCGTATGGCGCTGGACAAAACCCAGGCCGCCCTGGGGCGCTGAGTTGCCGGACACCGCCAAGCTGCGGCAGGTCAATGTGACCTACGTGAGGTCCGAGGACCGCCTGTTGCTCAAGGTGGCCACAGCCGACAACAAGGAATACCGGGCCTGGTGTACCCGGCACTTTACCGGCGTGCTGCTGGAGCAGCTTGAGAAGTTGTTCGAGACTGAGGTTGACGAGCGCCAGGTGGTACCCGAGGAGACCCGCAAGGAAGTCGTGCGCATGAAACACGGCGGCGAGGTGTCCGAGGCCTCATTCAAACAACCCTACGAGGCCGAGCCCGAGTCCTTTCCGCTAGGGGAAGAGGGCGTGCTGCTGACAACCCTGCGCTACAACACCCTCGAAAGCGGTGTGGTCACCATGAATCTCAGCGGCAGTGAAGGCAAGGGCCTGACGCTCAACCTCAACCACAAGCTTCGCCACCAGGTGTATGAACTGTTTCGGCGCGCCAGCGATCGGGCCAGGTGGTTTGAGGCGACGCCGGGTGGCCCTGGCACGTCTGCTGACGCCCCCGTGGTCCACTAATCCAGCCCAATTGCCGCTGTGCGGGCCCTGGACAGGGCGCATTCTTGAGGCACCGGGGAGCGCTTCGTATATTGGCAGTCCCAGCCAGCGGGGTTCGCCATGATCACCAGATTCGACGACTACTGTATCCACCAGACCGCGGCGCCGGTGGCCAGGCCCGCCCAGAGCGATCGCAATTTCTATGATCGCTACTGGATGAACGGCATTGATCCTGACGGCGGCTATATCTTCGAAGCGGGCCTCGGCTTGTACCCCAACCGGCGCGTCATGGACGCCCATTTCAGCATTGCCGACGCCACCCACCAGTATGCCTTTCACAGCTCCCGGCGCGCGCCGCAGGAGCGCGGCGAGACCGTGGTCGGCCCGCTCTCTATAGAAATCCTCGAACCCATGCGCAAGCTGCGCCTGTCGCTGGCAGCCAATGACACCGGAATCGAGTGCGACCTGCTGTTCACTGCCGCCAGCATTCCCCACGAGGAGCCTGAGAGCGTGATGTATGACGACGGTCACCTGATCCTGCACAGTTCCCGTTTTACCCAGATGGGCTACTGGGAAGGCTACTTCAGTGTCGATGGCAAGCGGGTCGAGGTTTCGCGTGCGGTGGGTACTCGCGACAAATCCTGGGGCATACGGCCAGTGGGTGAACCCCAGGGCGGCGCGCCCGGGCTGCTCAACAAGGAGCCCGGTGTCTACTGGTGCTGGAACCCGATCAACTTCGGCGATGTCTGCACCCAGATGGGTACCTTCGAAGACCGCGATGGCCACCCCACCCAGGTCAGCGCCGACCTGCTACCGCTCTACGACGACCCGACTCACATTCCAGCTGGCGATGACCCCGGGCATGTGCCGATGGTAGAAGTCTCGCATCGTATCCAGTGGCAACCTGGCACCCGCCGGCCGCAGTCCGCGCAGCTGTTGCTGGCGGATCGCCATGGCCGGCGCTACGACGTCGAGATGGAGGTGGGCCTGCGCTTCCAGGTGCTGGGCCTGGGCTATAACCACCCGACCTGGGGCCACGCCGTGTGGCAGGGCGAACTGGAGATGGCGCGCGAGGACTGGGTGCTGTCGGAGCTCGATCCGTTGGGCTTTGAGTTCCTGCATGTTCACCACGTGGTGCACGCGCGCATGGGCGAGCGTACCGGCATAGGCACGCTCGAGAATATCGCCATCGGCCGTCATGATCCCTCCGGATTCAAGGACCTGTTTGATGGCGCGCCGGCAGCGGAGTAAGGTAGGGGTTTGAAGCAATCCCCCATTTGTAACCCCGAGCGAGAGTGCGCGTGAGCAAGGAACAGGTATACCAGGACCTATCGAGCCTGCTGAACGAAATTGACAGCCTGCCACTGGAGGAGGCTGAGCGCCGGCGCCTGCACGGCCTGGTCAGTGACATCGAGCAGCACCTCGACACGGATACCGAAGGCGAAGCCAGCGGCGAGCTGGATATCGGGGATACGGTCGATGAAATGGTGACCCGGCTCGAAGCCGATCACCCGGCCTTCACGGGCATCCTGCGACGCATCATGAATACCCTCAGCAGCATGGGTGTCTAGCTAGACGCTGACTTTATCCTTTACCGCGCTGAAGATGGCGTTGGTAATGCCCTGAACGCCGCGCAGGTCTTCCACTGCGTTAAAGGGCCGGGCGGCGATAATGTGTTCGGCGGTGACGGCACCGATGCGTGGCAGGGACTGCAGCCTGGCCTTGCTGGCGCTGTTGAGGTTGACCGTTGAGGCTTCCTCCGCCGCGGATGTGCCCAGCACGTCGCGACTGCCCATGGCCTGCTCGATGCGCGACACCAGCTGGTTGAGCGTGGTCTTCAGGCTGCGAGCCCGGTCATTGCTTTCGGTCAGGTCCTGGTGAATGGTCCACAGCAACCAGGCGATAAACAGTAGCAGCAGGCTATTGAAGTCCATGGCGTTTTCTCCCCTTGGAAGGCTCCCGGAAAGGTGCCTCCTCTAAATGCATCCCGGCGGTTTTTGTCGTGCTCGCCGTAGTTTATGAAACGGTTTATGAAACGGTTGATGAAAGCACAGCCGGATGCTATTGCCAATCCAGCGGTGCGGTGCGCCAGTGTCGACGCCAGGCATTTTCCACCTTGTCGGTATACACGCGACTGCCGGCGCTGCCGTTGTAGCGCGCCAGCGCAGTCGCGAGGCGACCGTTCTCCTGGCGCAGGTAGAACTCCAGGATGCGACAGCCATAGGACAGGTTGGTATGCATATCGGTGAGGTTGTCAGCCGGTCGGCCGATCTCGTCCTTCCAGAAGGGCATCACCTGCATCAGTCCCTGGGCGCCCACTCTTGAGATTGCGAAGCGATCAAAGTGGCTCTCGACCTGGATGACGGCGAGCACCAGCTCCGGCGGCAGTTCGCTCTGGCGCGCGTAGAAGTGCACGGTTTCCAGCAGGGTGAGACGAGCGTCGGCGTCGGCGACGAAGGGCGTGAGCCGGGCCGACATATCCACCAGCCAGACTTCGGCATCGTAGCGGTCTTCGAAGCTGCTGGCGCGGTTTATGGTGGCGTCCAGGAACTGTCGCAGCGCCTCGCGATCGCCGTCCTCGGCTGCATTGGCGACGGCAGTGCCGGCGCACAGGCATAGCAGCAGGGCAGCGAGGCGCGTGCCCACGTTAGTTCCCCAGGGTTTCCAGCAGGAAGGCAAGGCACTCCTCCTGCGGTATTAGTTGCGGGTCGCTGGCTGTGCGGCTTTTGTACTCGAGGTTGCCCTCTGCCAGGGCGCGGTCGCCCACCACCACCCGGTGCGGAATGCCGATCAGCTCCATGTCGGCAAATTTCACACCGGGCCGTTCATTGCGGTCATCCAGCAGTACCTCGACGCCGGCCTCAGTCAGCGCCTGGTAGAGCGCCAGCGCGCAGTCGGCGACGGCCTCGGATTTGTGCATGTTGAGCGGCACAATGGCCACCTGGAAGGGCGCCATGGCCTCGGGCCAGATGATGCCCTGTTCGTCGTGGTTCTGCTCGATGGCGGCCGCCACAATGCGGGTGACACCGATACCGTAGCAGCCCATGGTCATGACCTGGCTCTTGCCGTTTTCGTCCAGTACCTGGGCATTCATCGCGGCGCTGTACTTGGTGCCGAGTTGGAAGATATGCCCGACCTCGATACCGCGCTTGATCACCAGGCTGCCCTGGCCGTCGGGGCTGGGATCGCCCTCGACCACTTCGCGAAGGTCTTCGACACGGCTTGCGCTGACATCGCGGTCCCAGTTTACGCCGGTGAGGTGGAAACCGTCGCGGTTGGCGCCACAGCAAAAATCCGCAGCGTGGGCGGCAGCCCGGTCTACCAGCACCGGAATCTCCAGGCCAACAGGTCCGATAGAGCCGACGCCACAGCCGATGGCTGACTTGATTGCCACCTCATCCGCAAACTGCAGGGGGCTGGCAACACCCTCCAGCTTTTCGGCCTTGATGCTGTTCAACTGGTGGTCGCCGCGCAGTACCAGGGCGACCAGCGGTGCCTCTTCGTTGCTGCCTGCCACAATCAGCGTCTTCAGGGCGCGGTCGGTAGGCAGGTCCAGGAAGGCGCAGACGTCCTCAATCGTGTGCTGGTCAGGTGTGGCCACTTCGTTGCGCGCTTCCGTGGGAGCAGGGCGCTCTCCGGCCGGCGCCAGCGCCTCGGCCATTTCCACATTGGCGGCGTAGTCGCTGCTGTCGCTGAAGGCGATTGCATCCTCGCCGGAGTTGGCCAGTACGTGAAACTCGTGGGACGTGCTACCACCGATGGAGCCGGTGTCGGCGATCACCGGGCGAAAATCCAGGCCCAGGCGCGTGAAGATCGTCGTGTAGGCCGCGTGCATCGCGTCGTAGGTTTCCTGCAGGGAATCCTGGTCCAGATGGAAGGAGTAGCCGTCTTTCATGAGGAACTCACGCGAGCGCATGATGCCGAAGCGCGGACGGATTTCATCGCGAAACTTGGTTTGTATCTGGTAGAAGTTAGCGGGCAGCTGTTTGTAGCTTTTGATCTCGTTGCGCACCATTTCCGTGATGACTTCCTCGTGGGTGGGGCCCAGGCAGAAGTCGCGCTCGTGGCGGTCAGCCAGGCGCAGCAGTTCCGGTCCGTACTGCTCCCAGCGCCCGGACTCTTCCCACAGCTCCGCGGGCTGTACCACCGGCATGCTGACTTCCTGTGCACCAGATCGGTTCATTTCCTCGCGCACGATGGCCTCGACCTTGCGCACGACGCGCAGG
>JASJBK010000252.1 GCA_030066555.1 Halieaceae bacterium | reverse complement strand
ATAAAGAGATCCCACACAGGGACCCCATAAAGAGTCATGTCAGATACCCGAGTATGGCTGATTACCGGCGCTTCGCGCGGAATCGGCCTGGCGCTGGCCCAACAGGTCATCGCCGACGGCGACTACGCCGCTATCCTGGCCCGCGGCGACGCGGTGCATCAGCTTGCCGATGAGCTAGGTGACAACTGCCTCGCCTGCCAGGCCGATGTCAGCGATGCGGATGCCGTGGCCGCCGCCATCGCACAGGTGATCGATCGCTTTGGCGGGCTCGACGTCGTGGTCAATAACGCCGGCCTGCACCGCGGCGGCAGGGTGGGCAAGCTGCCGCTGGACGACTGGCAGGCGGTGCTGGATACCAATCTGTCGGGGGCGCTCAACGTTATTCGCAGCGCCGATCCTCACCTCGAGGCGGGTGCCGCCATCATCAATATCGGCGCCGTGGTGGGATTGCGCGGCTTCCCGGGCGACTCCGCCTATGCCGCCTCCAAGGCGGGTTTGGCGGGCCTGACCCGGTCGCTGGCCATTGAATATGCGCGCCGGGATATCTGTGTGAACCTGGTCATTCCCGGACTGGTGCTCACGGAGATGACGGGTGCCCTGTCTGACAAGGCGCTGGAGGCCATGCGCAACATCATTCCCCTGTCCCGCTACGGTGACGCTGGCGAAATCGCCGAGGTGATTCGTTCGGTCAGTCGTTCCCGATACATGACCGGGGCGTTCATACCCGTGGACGGCGGCCTGATGAGCAGTTTCGGGGTGCCTGCCTGAGATGGCCGGCCGAAGGACCAGGGCATGAGTATTCCAGAGTCTGCCCTCGCCGAATGGATCGCCGCTCACGCGGGCATTCACGGCGTTCGTGTCGAGCGCGAATTGAGCGGTGGCAATGCCAACCTCACCCTGCAGCTGGCTACTGACGACGGTGCGGTGGTACTGCGCACCCCGCCCGAGAGTGCGATTTCTCCCAAGGCCCACCGTGGTATCGAGCGCGAATCCAAAGTGCTGCGCGCATTGCAGGGCAGGGTGCGGGTACCCGAGGTTTTGGCCTGGTGCGAAGACGTTGACGTCATCGGTCGCCCGTTCCTGCTGGTCTCGCACGTCGACGGCGTGTCGATCACCGAGGAATTGCCCGCTGATTACCCTGACACTGCCGACAGCGTGAACAGCCTGGGCGAGCAGTTGGTCGACGAACTGGCGGCCATTCACCAGGTGCCCTGGCAGGACGCGGGGTTGGCCGACTTCGGCAACCCGGACAATTTCCTGGCCCGACAGATCGGCCGCTGGCGCGACATTCGCGCCCAGGCCTCGGTACGCGAGTTGCCACTGATGGATGGCCTCGGGCAGTGGCTCGCCGACAACCTGCCCACGCCGATGGAGCCGACGGTGGTGCATGGCGATTACCATCTCGACAATACCCTGTGCCGACGTGACAAGCCGGAACTGGCCGCGGTCATCGACTGGGAGCTGGCCACCATCGGTGACCCCTTGACCGACCTCGGGCTGTTGCTGATGTTCTGGGGCCCGCGCAAGATTTCACCGCCGGGCTTCCCCCATGTGCAGCGGGTCACCCGCCGCGATGGTGTGTTGAGCCGACGCGAGCTCGCCGAGCGCTGGTCGGCGGCTACCGGACATTCGCTGGCCGATATCGATTACTACTTCTGCTTCGCCTTCTGGCGGCTTGCCGCGATTGTGGAGGGCGCCTACCAGCTCTACGTGGAAGGGACCGTGGCTACCGACTATGCCCGTGGGTTAGAGCACACTGTTCCCGCGCTGCTGGCCGAGGCCGAAGCCGCAGCCTCAGGAGACTGGTGAGATGACGCCGATGAATGCGACGATGATGCACCTGCCCATGAGCGTGCAGTTGATCATGCAACATGGCGCCAGCGTATTTCCCGACAGCCGGGTGGGCACCTTCGACGGTGAGTCAGTGCACTGGGTCAGCTATGCAGCGATCGCCGCCAATGCCCATCGCCTGGCGGCGGCGCTGGCCAGTCTCGGTGTTGGCAGCGGCGACCGGGTGGGCACATTCAGCTGGAACAACACCGCCCACATGGAGGCCTACCTGGCCATCCCCTCCATGGGCGCGGTCATGCATACGGTCAATATCCGGCTGTCGCCGGAGCAGGTGGCCTACGTGATCAATCACGCCGAGGACCGGGTGCTGATACTCGACACCAGCCTGCTGGAACTGTTTACGCCGGTGCTGCCGCTGCTGGAAACCGTCGAACATATCCTGCTGGTGGGAGGTGATGCCAGCGAGCTGGGTGGCATCGCGGCCACTGGCTACGAGACCGCGCTGGAACTGCAGCCCGCGGAATACGACTGGCCAGAGCTCGATGAAAACAGTGCGGCGGCGGTCTGTTACACCAGCGGCACCACCGGCAACCCCAAGGGTGTGGTGTACAGTCACCGCACGACCTACATGCATTCCATGGCGTCGCGCGCAGTGGATACCTTCGGTATCAATGAGCGCGACCGTATCCTGCTGCTGCCGCCGATGTTTCACGCCAACTCCTGGGGCCTGCCCTACAGTGGCTGGCTGAGCGGCAGCGATTTCATCCTGCCCGGCCCGCACCTGCAGTTCGAGGGCATCAAGCGCATGATTCGCAGCGAGCGGCCGACCTTTACCGCCATGGTGCCGACCATTCTCGGCGACCTGCTGCGCGCATCAAAGGAAAGCGACCTGGATATGAGCAGTTTCCGCATGCTGGTCTGCGGCGGTTCGGCAGTACCCGCGGCCATGATCGATGCGGCCCGCGAACAGTGGGGCGTCCCGGTTCTGCAGGGCTGGGGCATGACAGAAACCAGCCCCATGTGCTGCCTGTCCCACCCGCCGCGCGATCCGGGCGAGGCGGGGGAAACGCCCTGGCGGGTAAAAAGCGGGCGACCGGTGCCGGCCATGCAGGTACGTGTGGTGGACGAGGAGGGCGGTCCGCTGCCCCATGATGGCGAGACCGTGGGTGAGTTGCAGCTGCGCGGCCCCTGGGTCACCGGCGGCTACCATCGCGGCGATGGGGGCGATTCCTTTACCGACGACGGCTGGCTCAAGACCGGCGATGTTGGCCACATCGACGAGAAGCACTTTGTGCAGCTTACCGACCGCACCAAAGACGTGATCAAGTCGGGCGGCGAATGGATCTCTTCGGTGGACCTGGAGAATGAACTCATCGCCCACCCGAATGTGGTGGAAGCGGCGGTGATCGCAGTGGAAGACGAACGTTGGCAGGAACGTCCGCTGGCGATCGTGGTCCGAGACAGCGACGCTCTTGACGCCGAGAGCCTGCGAGAGTTTCTCGACGGCCGGGTGGCGAAATTCTGGATACCCGAGTACTGGGCGTTCACCAGCGAGATCGCCAAAACCAGCGTCGGCAAGATAGACAAGAAAACGCTGCGTGCCACCCGCGAGTCCGGTGGTTTCAGCATCGAATGCGTGAAGTAAACACCCTCTGAGAAAGGGGGCCGAGGGAAAGGCTATGGCAAATTCCGGTGCAAAAGCGAGCAAGAACGGACGGCGTACCCAGGCCGAGCGTACAGCTCTGTCTGACCAGCGAATGTTTGACGCCGCCATCCGGCTGATCATCGATCGAGGCACCCAGAAAACCACGCTCAAGGATATCGGCGAGATGGCAGGCTACAGTCGCGGCCTCGCCAACTACCGCTTCGGTTCCAAGGACGGCCTCATGCTGGAGCTGTTTGCGCGCTTCGATGAGCGCTGGAAGGAGCACCTCAACAGGTACATCGGCGACAAGGAAGGCATTGCCGGTATAAAGGCCGCCGCCGACGCCCTGCGGGATTTCCTCAAGCTGGAGTCCGAGTACATGCGCGCCATGTACATACTCTGGTACGAGTCGCTGGGTCATGAATCCGAGATCCGTTCGCGATTGTCGGAACATCACCGGGTATACCGGGAAGACGCGGCACGCTGGGTTACCCACGCCATCGAAACCGGTGAGGTCGATCCCGATGTGGACGCGGAGCAGTTTGCCGTCCAGTACTGCGCATTCATTTTCGGCACGGTTTACCAGTGGCTGGTAGACGCCGAAGCCCTGGACCTCGACGCCTTGTTTGAGGACTACGAGGCCAACGTCGAACGCATACTCATCAAGAGGAATAAAGACCGATGAGCTACCTGACCAGAGAAGATAATAAGCGGGTTTTTTACGAGAGCTACGGCGACGGCGACAGTGCCGTACTGCTGGTACACGGCTGGGGCATGAGCGGTCGCACCTGGGATCATGTCACGCCGGCGCTGGTGGCCGCCGGTCACCGGGTGGTGCTGATCGATCACCGCGGCTGCGGCCAGTCTGACAAGGATTTTGCCGACCTCAGTATCAAGGCGATCGCAGGCGACGTGGTGGCGCTGGTGAAAGAGCTCGGGCTCGCATCAGTGGTGCTCAACGGCTGGTCCCTGGGCGGCGCCGTGGTCGTGGAAGCGGCAGACCAGCTCGGCGACGTCTGCAAGGGCCTGGTGCTGACCGGTGGCGCTACGCCCGTGTATACCCAGAAACCCGATTTCCCCCACGGCGGCACCGATGAAGACATGGCCGGTACCCTGGCGGCGTTGAACGCCGACCGCGTGAACTTCCTCAAGGGCCTGTCCCAGGTGGTGTGCGTGAAGGAGGTGAGCCCCGATATCGAACATTGGTTCTGGCAGATCTTCCTGCAGGCCTCACCGCTGGCCGGCCAGTCCCTGGGTGAGCTGGCGCAGCTCGATCAGCGCGAGCAGCTGGCGGCCCTGCCAATGCCGATCCTGTCCTTTGTCGGCAGCGAGGACGGTTTCGTCGCCCCGCCGATCTGCCGCTGGGTGGGCGACAACAATCCCAACGCCAGAGTGGTCGAGTTTGAAGGCGTCGGCCACGCGCCGTTCATTGAGGAACAGCAGGCCTATTTCGATGAGCTGCAAGCCTTTCTCGGCAGCCTGTAGATCCCAGTAGAGGACAAGTAATGAGTAACAATGTGAACTACGGTCTCTGGTATGACTTCCGCAATCCACAGCCCTGGCAGCAGGACTTCGAGACCTTCTACGCCGAGCGGCTGCAGCAGATCGCCGATGCCGAGGCGCTGGGTTTCGATTCCGTATGGCTGACAGAACACCATTTCTGCGATGACGGTTACACGCCGTCGCCGCTGGTGCTGTCCGCGGCCATCGGTGCCCGTACCCAGCGCATGCGCATCGGTACCAACCTGATGCTGTTGCCCCTGCACGACCCGGTGCGCATGGCGGAAGATGCCGCCACCCTGTCGCTCACTACCGGGGGCCGTTTCGACCTTGGTGTCGGCATCGGTTATCGCCAGCTTGAGTTCGACCAGTTCCAGCGCAGCCTCAAGCACCGGCCATCACTGGTGGAGGAGGGCATCGAGATCATTCGCCGCGCCTGGTCAGGCGAGGCAGTCAACTTCACCGGCAAACGCTTCCATGTGGGCGACCTGCGGATCACGCCGACCCCAGTGCACACTCCGGATATCCTGCTGGGCGGCATGGTACAGCCGGCCATCGAACGCGCCGCGCGGGTGGCGGACGGTTTTCTCTGCACCGGCGGTATCGGGCTGGATATCTACAGCGAGGCGCTGGTCAGCCAGGGCAAATCGGTGGAAGAGGGCAAGGCCGTGCTGGGCTGCTGGGCCATCATCTCCGATGATCCCGAAGCCGAAATGGCGCGGGTCGGTGATCACGTGCTCTACCAGATCAACGAGTACATCAAGTGGGGCGCCTTCGGGCCGCCCGGCGAGACGCCGCTGTTTGAGGACGCGCCGACTGCCATTGAAAACGGACTGTATGAGCTGTGGGACGCCGATATGGCGGTGCAGAACCTGAGCAAGTTGATCAGTGATTACCCGATGATCAGTGACATCCACTTCTGGGCGCAGTTCCCGGGTGAGCCGGTGGAGTCAGGCAATCGCCGACTCAAGTATATCGCCGAGAACGTGCTGCCGCGCCTGCGCGCTTGACCCCGGGGTCAGGCAATACCACACATGCGGTTGAGGGTGTTCAC
>JASJBK010000251.1 GCA_030066555.1 Halieaceae bacterium | reverse complement strand
CACTCGATTCAGGCTGTAGGCACTCGATTCAGGCTGTAGGCACTCGATTCAGGCTGTAGGCGCTCGACTAAGTTGTAGGCACTTCGCCGGCCAGCACCACCTGGTTGCGTCCTGCATCCTTTGCCACGTAGAGGGCGCGGTCGGCGGCGCGGATCAGGCTGGAACTGTCGAAGTCATCGCTCTGTTCGCTGCTGGCGATACCGATACTGATGGTTATGGTGCGCTGCTTGGCCGTGGGCCCCTGCCGCAGTTGCAGGTCCTCGATGGCCTGGCGGGCTTCCTCGCCCAGTCGCTGTGCGTCCTCAGCCGAGCAGTCGTACCAGACGAGGATGAACTCCTCGCCGCCATAGCGTCCGGCCTTGTCCAGGGGCCGGCGGATCGAACCCTGCAGGGCGGTGGCAACACTGCGCAGGCACTGGTCGCCCTGCACGTGGCCATAGTAGTCGTTGTAATCCTTGAAGCGATCGACGTCGGCCATGGCTACCGCCAGGTGCACACCCTCGCGCTTGGCCTGGCTGCAGACCTTTTCCAGATCAAGGGCAAAGGCGCGCCGGTTGAGCAGGCCGGTAAGACTGTCGAACAGCGCCATCTCGCTGAGCAGTTGGCGGCTCAGGAAGTTCTCCCGGGCGGTGTACTCGAGGAAGTAGGCGCCCACCAGGCCCAGCATATTGAAGGCGACGATGATGAAACAGTTGAATCCCAGGTTGGGCAGCGGATAGGGGAACAACAGCTGGGACATCGGGTAGGCGATACTGATGACGGCGCCGGTAAGCGCAGCGTGAAAGAAACGCAGCCCTGCAAGGAAATAGCAGAAAGCGAGGATGATCAGCTGCGTGCTGATCGGCGAAAAGTACTCGCCCTGGTTGATGACCCCGAGCATGATCGGCGTGCTGGCGCCATAGAGGATAAGCGCGGTAATTACAGCACTTTCCAGCCAGCGGGTGTAGTTCATGTAAACCGGGATGGCGAGCAGGCACAGGGCCAGCACCTGCACCAGCCGTGGCAGGGCCACTGCCGCGAATACCTCGTGTGAGAGCCGGAAGTAGTCAGCTGCCGAGAACATCAGGGTCAGGAAGATGGCAAACGGAATCACTCGCCGCAGCTGGGCGGGGTTATTCTCCAGGTAAAACTGCCGGAAGCTCTTTTCGAGATCGGGGATGAAATGCAGGGAGCGAAATCCCAGCGCAAACTGCGTGGAGTACAGTGAGCGATCTTCCCTGAGAATCTCGTTGACGGTTGACTGTGCCGACGCGATATCGGGATTTTCCTGCACGCGCCCCTCCGCTGGCGACAACCCTGGTAATTAGTATTACAGGGTTTCGTAAAATTGTCGCACCCCGGGATCATCAGGCATCAGCTCCAATAGCCTGCCCGCGTAGCGCTTTGCATCTTCCAGGTGCCCGGCGGCCCGGGAATAGGTGGCCAGCGCCAGCAGCAGGTCGGGATTCGCCGGCGCCTCCCGCAGCAGCGATTTGAGCTGCGCCAGGGCGGCCTCGGGCTGGCCGCTGTCATGCAGAGCCACCCCGTAGACATAGCGGTAACGAATGCCGCCCCGTTCCAACTCCGCCGCCTTGCGCAAGTATTCCAGGGCCCTGTCTTTCTCCCCGGCGCGGGTCTCCAGCAGGCCCAGGGCGTGCCACGTCGCGGCTTCTTCGGGTGCAACTTCGGTCGCCTCCAGCAAACTGGTGCGGCCGGCCTCATCACGCCCGGCCAGTCGGTACAGGTCGGCCAGGTTCATATAGGCCGCCACCAGCTGGGGATTCATCTCGATGGCATTGCGATAGGCGAGTTCGGCGGGTTCCATCAGGCCCCGGGATACGAAGAACAGCCCCATCTCCAGCTGACCCTCCGGAGTGTCCGCCTGGCGGCCCATGATCTCCAGGTATTCATCAAACAGTGTCTGTAGCCGCCCGGCGTCTTCGCGAGACAGCTGGTCCAGAGGCACTTCCGCCAGCAGCCGGGCCACCTCCAGTCGCACAGTGGTGATGTCATCGTCCACCAGCGGTGCCAGCATACCGTAGCGATGCTGAAGGGGCAGCATCCGCAGGGTGCTGGCTGCCATCCAGCGCAGCATCGGGTCTTCGCTGTCCAGCAGGCGCACCGCGGTTTCCAGGGCATCGCGGTTGCTGAACCCCGCCAGCTCATTGACGGCAGTGGCGCGCAGGATGGGTGTCTGTACAGGATCCCGCGCCAGGGCGACAAGGCCCGGCACGGCGCGCCCATCCCCCTTGCGCGCCAGGGCCAGGCTGCGGGCCGGGTGACTGCTGCCATCGCTGAAGTGCACGCCCCAGTCCCGCAGGCTGTTGACCGCCCATGAGGCATCGCGATCCACATGGCACTGATTGCAGGCGTTGGGGGTGTCGAGTGACACACTGAGGTCAGGCCTGGGGATGCGCATGCTGTGGTCGCGTCGGCCGTCGATTACCATGTAGTTCTGCGCCGGCATATGGCAGTTGGCGCAGGCGGCGCCCTCGGTGCCCACCGGGTGGTGATGGTGTTCCGGAGTGTCATAGCTGGCGGGTTTGTGGCACTGGGCACAGACGCCGTTACCCGGCGCTCGCAGTTCGTTGCTGTGAGGTTCGTGGCAGTTGGAGCAGACCACGCCCGCCTGGTACATCTTGCTCTGCACAAAGGAGCCGTAGACATAGACCTCGTCGAGAATCTGGCCATCGGGGTGATACAGCGGATCCAGCAACAGCGCCGGGCGGTGGGTGTCCAACAGCGGGCGCCCGTGCCGGTAGTCTCCCAGGGTGCCGCGGCGGGCGTGGCATCGACCACAGCTTTCCACCTGCTGAGAGCGCTCCAGAGGCTGGCGGCGCAGGGCGATATCCTCACCCGCCGGCCAGGCCCAGGCCCCGCGTTCGGCGAGACCCACCGGGAAGCCGCCGCTCTCACTCCGCTCCAGCGCGCCGGACTCGGCCAGCTTCACATGGGTGGCCCCCGGTCCGTGGCAGGCTTCGCAGGCCACGTTGATTTCCGACCAGGTGGTGCGGTAGCTGCGGCTCTGGGGGTTGTAGTTCTTTTTGAGATTGGTGCTGTGGCACTCGGCGCACTGCAGGTTCCAGTTCTGGTAGGGGCCGGTCCAGTGCAACGGGTCACCGGCGACAATGGCCTCGTCCGGGTAGAGGTGAAACCAGCGCTGGCCCCCGTCTTCGGCGGCGCGCGTATCCCAGGCAATCCCGAGGGCCTGCAGGCGTCCGCCCGGGAAGGCGATCAGGTATTGCTGCAGCGGCTCGACGCCGAACACGTAGTCGATGCGGTAGTCGGTCAGCTTGCCGTCAGGGCCCTCGGTATTGACCCAGAACTCATCGCCCTTGCGGTAGAAGCGGCTGGGTTTTCCGGCGTAGTCGAAGCTTGTGTTCCCGAAATCCGCCAGCACCGTGTCGGGCGTTGCCACCTGCATGGCGAGGTCGTGGTGCGAGCCCTGCCAGGCGGCGAATTCCTCGGCGTGACAGCCTGCGCAGGCCTCGGCGCCCACATAGTCAGTGTCCGCCTGGAAGGCGGGGTCGGCAGCCATGGAGGAGAGGCTCAGGAGCAGCAGTGTGAGTAGGGACAGTCGCATGATCAGTTTCTGCAAACACGGTACACGACCACGGTACACAGGCCAATGTACCAGGTTGCTATTCGGTAAACCGCGCCGCCACCAGGTAGAGAAACTCCAGCGCCAGGGTGGCCGCCGCCAGGGCCGTGACCTCGCTATGGTCATAGGCGGGCGCCACTTCCACGATGTCCATGCCTGCCAGCTCGAGGCCGGCAAGGCCCCGCAGGGTGGCCAGCACGTGGTTGCTGCTGAGGCCTCCGGCTACCGGTGTGCCGGTGCCCGGTGCGAAGGCGGGATCCAGGCAGTCGATATCAAAACTGACGTAGGCAGGCCCGTCGCCGACGTGCTCGCGAATGGTGGCGGCAAGGTCGGTTGAAGACAGGCTGCAGGCCTGGTCGGCATCGATCACACGGAACGGGTGCTCCTCAGGTTCATACCATGTACGAATCCCCACCTGAATGCAGCGCGACTCGTCCAGCAACCCTTCCATGCGTGCATGGTGAAACATGGCACCGTGGTCGTAGATCCAGCCATCTTCGTCGGTATCGGTGTGCGCGTCGAAGTGAATCAGCGCCAGCTTGCCGTGGCGTTTGACATGCTGGCGCAGCAGCGGCAGCGCCACATAGTGATCTCCACCCAGGCTCAGCAGCGTCTTGCCGGCGTCCAGTATTTCTCCCGCCCGCGCCTCGCAGGCGGCCACGAAAGCGGCGTGGTCACCCTGGTAGTAGTGCACGTCGCCGCAGTCCACGGCCTTGATGCGGTCGGCAAGCCGGAACGTCCAGGGCCAGCGCGCCTCTTCCCAGCGCAAGTTGGCCGAGGCCTGGCGAATGGCGTTGGGGCCGGATCGGGTGCCGGCGCGTCCGCTGGTGGCAAGATCGTAGGGCAGGCCTAGAACGGCCACGTCGGCGTCGCTGCTGCCGATGTCGTCGCACAGGGGCAGGTTGAGGAAGCCAAACAGGTTGGCGTACATGTTGCCAAGGCTGTCCGAAGTGTTCTCCACGCTCAGTCCGCACCCTTCTCGGTGAGGTAGCTCTCCACCATGTCCAGCAGCAGTGTATAGGTGCCATGCAGCATTTCTTCGAGCTGTGTTTCATCCATGCTGGTGTCGGTGGCCGTACAGGTGCAGGACCAGTGCGCCCGGCAGTTGTTCTCGTCGACGTATTCGATACGGGCACTGGCCACGTAGTCGGTCACCGGGAGCGGGATGCCGCGAGGGATTGTATAGCTGAAACTCATGGTGGCCGGGTCCTGTGACTGCAGCACTTCGTCGATCGGGTCCATGCCGTCCATATGCAGGCGCCGGGTCATGCCGATGCCATCGCCGATCAACTCTACCTGTTTGACGCCGGGGGCCCAGGCCATGTTGCCAAAGTCCTCCAGCACTGCCCACACATTGGCAGCGGCGAAGGGGAGATCGCGTTTAAAGGAAATACCTGCCATAGCCTTAGCCTGCCTGAATTGTCACGGCCGTGCAGTATAAACCAGAGCCTCGCAGGGCAATCAGGCGGTCGGAGGCAAGCTGCAGTACGGGCCGTCGTTCTCGAGAGCAGTACGCGGAGTCATACTGCGTTGCCACAGCCGCTGGCTGAGACTTGCGGCCGGTTCCTGGCAGCCGCTGCGCAGCCACTCGGCAAGTCCTGCCGCTACATCGGCAAAGTGGACGGCAGGTGCCCGCGGTGTGTGACGCAGCCAGGTCGCCAACCGCAGGTCATCGAGGTCATCCATGGCGGTGGCATAGCCGAGCTCGGTCAGCGCGAGTGCATTGGACAACTGCTCGGTCTGGCCGGCCAGCGGCCTCGTCAGCGCGGGCTTGCCCAGTTCCAGGCACTCGGAAATGAGCTCGAAGCCGGCATTGCAGATTACGCCGCGGCAGCTGTGCAGGTCCTCCTTGAACGCGCTGATGCTGGTTGGATGCAGGCGGACGTTGCCGGCCTGCTGTTTCGGCAGGCCCGGTGCGTACTGCACGAAACAGTAGTCGCTGTGGCCGTTCAGCCAGCTGGTAACGCGGGCCTGGTCCTCGAAGGGGAGGTAGACCAGGTAGTGGTCGCCTGCGCGGGCTTTGGATTTACCCAGGTCGAGAATCGGCGGCAAGGTGCTGGCATCGTAGCCGTGCCAGTGCAGGCCAAGGGCTGTCTTTACCGGCGCGAAGTTGCGCATGATCAAGCGCGACAGCCAATGGTCGCCGCTGGCCGGCGCGTTGCCGCCAAAGGCGTACTGGTGGCCAATGCCGATCGTGTTCACACCGCGCAGGCGACCGGCCCATGCGGTGACCGGCTCGAAATCCGTGACCACCAGGTCGTAGTCCTGGACATTGAGTTGCCAGACATCGCGCAGGAACTGCGGCAGCTTGTTGTCGATGACGGTGCGCAGGTGCTGTATGCGGCCGTTGCGGGTG
>JASJBK010000250.1 GCA_030066555.1 Halieaceae bacterium | reverse complement strand
GGCCTCCCAGCCGACCCCCATAATGCCGCGTGACATGTCGCGGAAAATACGGGTGACTTCCAGGGGGGTGCCCAGGTGTTGCCGCAGGAAGTCGACGTAGCTGATTCTCTGCAGGTAGGCGATCTTCTCCGCTCGGCTCAATTTGGGCAGCGGGTCAGGGTGTTCTGCAAACAGGCCCAGTACCGCGCCCTTGCCCGTTTCGGAAATCGGGAATTGGTCTACGACGGCATAGAGGTCATCAACGCTGACGCCCCAGAAAGACTCGAACGGGTTCGCCACCAGCACGTCGCGGCCGTAGCTGGCCGCCGGAAAATGCAGGCCGTTGCCCAGGCCGCGATTGTCATAGAACTCCCGGTCGAAGTACTGGTAGAAACGCTGGGGGTCGATGGCGATATCGCCCAGCAGCGCCTTGGATACCCTCGAGTACTGGGCGGGTGACTCCAGGCTCTGGCTGCCGCCGTAGCCCAACAGGTGTTTGCCGTCGACAGTGAACTCGTTGCGCTTGGCATGGCCGCCGAAATCATCGTGGTTGTCGAGCACGAGAATGCGCACATCGCCCTCGCTGCGCTGCCGGTAGAAGAACGCGGCCGCCAGGCCGGAGATCCCGCCGCCAACCACGACCAGGTCATAGTCGCCGTCGGTCTGCTCCCGGGGCGTGGCGGGGCGTTTGCCGAGCCAGGCCAGGTCGTGGGCGACTTCGAAGGAACCGGGGTGGCTGCCCCGCATGCCGGTCAGGCCCGGTGGGTAGTAGGCTGACGCGGTCGGTTGGTCGGCGGCGAGCAGCTCAAGCGGCGACAGCGCGGTGCCGGTCAGAGCCAGCGCCGTGCCGCCGAGGAAGTCCCTGCGGGTGATATCGAGTTTATGCGGCATGGGGGAGAGAATAATCCAAAGTATTGACGGAGTCGTTAGCTGGCCGGTGCGCTGAGGCCTGCGGTGTGTGGCATTGTGCGTGCAGCGTAGTTGCGGCAGTATCGGCATCATTATGGACGCAGCCGAGTTTGCAGCCCGGTATATCGACGCCTGGAATAGCCAGGACGCGCAAGCTATTGCCAGCCATATCTCCGACCAGGGCAAGTACCTGGACATCACCGTCCACCAGGAAATGAGCCGCGAGGAGCTGCTGGTCCACCTGGAGGAGATTTTCCGGCTCGAGCCCTATGTCTACGAGCTGGTGGGTGAGGTCTGCGCCGGCCCCAACACGGTGGCCTTCCAGTACCGGGCGGTGCTGCGCGACGCCGAGGATGATGAAGGCACCTACTACGGCGCCGAGTTCATCACCATGAACGCCGACACTGCCACCGATATCGTCGACTATTACCAGCAGCGCGGCGTCACCTCGCCCCAGAGCCCAATCGCCGATGTGGCAGGCCCCAGCAACGTGCAACGCTATGCCAAGTCCGGCCTCAGTATCCAGCAGATGGATGACGTCAAGAAAGCGCTCGCTGCCCTGATGGAAGAGCAGCAGGTTTACCTGCAGCCCGACATTACCCTGCCGGAGCTGGCTGAAACCCTCGAGTGCTCGGTCAATCACCTGTCGCAGGTGATCAATGCCGGCTTTGGCATGAGCTTCTTCGATTACCTCAACCAGTACCGGGTCAGAGATGCCATGAAGCTGTTGGAACCCTGCGAGAACGAGGCCCCCACCGTGCTGGCGGTGGCGCTGGAGGTGGGATTCAATAGCACTTCCACCTTCTACGTGGCGTTCAAGAAGGTCACCGGGCAGACCCCCGCCCAGTATCGCCGCAGTCTTAACGGCTAAATCCATCGGGCTCAGGCGCGGTGCTCGCGCAGGATTTCCCGCGCCGCGTTGTGGCCCGGCAGGCCGCTGACGCCGCCGCCTGGGTGCGCACCGGAGCCGCACAGGTACACACCTTGTACCGGCATCTTGTAGGACGCGTGCCCCGGCAGCGGGCGCATGGAGTAGAACTGGTCCAGGTGCAGGGCGCCGTGGAAGATGTCGCCGCCGACCATGCCCAGGTCGCGCTCGATATCCAGCGGCGTCTTGATCTGGCGGCCCACCACCGAGGCTTTGAAGTTCGGCGCGTACTGGTCGATGGTGTCGATCACCTGGTCGGCCACCTGGTCGCGCACACTGTCCCAGTCCTGGTCATCGGGCAGGTGGCGCTGGAAGTGCTGGCAGAACAGGCTGGCCACATGGCAGCCCTCGGGCGCGAGGCTTGAGTCCTGGGTGCTGGGCACCTGCATGGAAATCACCGGCTTGCGCGACCAGCCGTGCTGGCGGGCATCCATGTAGGCGTCTTCGATGTACTGCAGTGACGGGCTGACCTCGATGGCGCCCATGAAGTGATCCTCGCCGCGACCGGCCATGCTGGTGAACTGTGGCAGCTCGGAGAGCGCCACGTTCATGCGGAAGGTGGCCGAGTGGCTACGATAGGCCTCGATGCGGCGGCGGTCGCCATCTTCCAGCAGGCCCGGGTCCAGCAAACGGGTCAGCAGGGTTTGTGGGTGTATGTTGGCTGCCACGCAGCGCGCGGTGATAGTGCGGCCATCGGCAGTGGTGACGCCGACCGCGCGCTCGTTCTCGGTAATGATTTCCTGCACTGGGGTACCGGTCTCTATAGTGGCGCCGCGGCTGCGGGCGAAGGCGGCCATTGACTCGCTGATCGCACCCATGCCGCCGCGGGCAATACCCCAGGCGCCGGTGCGGCCATTTACCTCGCCAAAGGCGTGGTGCAGCAATACATACGCGGTTCCGGCCTGGTAGGGCTCGGCAAAGTTGCCGATCACGCCTTCCAGCCCGAGTACACCTTTCAGCGCTTCGCCCTCGAACCACATGTCCAGGTAGTCGCCCAGGGAACGGGTCATCAGTTCCACCAGGATGCCCTGGTGGCGGGCGCTCAGCTTGCGCAACCGGTTGCCGCTCTTGAGCAGGCCGATCAGGTCGCGCAGCCCGCCGCCGAGGTTAGGTGGCGCCTCAGTAGCCATGGCGCGCAGGGCCAGCGCGACCTCGGAAATCTCGTTCTCGAACTGCTCGATATTCTCTGCGTCGCGTTTGGAGAAACGGGCAATTTCGGCCTGGGCCTGGGCATCGTCGCGGGTCAGCAACAGGTGGTCGTTGTCCAGCAGGCTGAGGGTGCCGGCGGGGCGCTCCATGATCTCCAGGCCGTGCTTGTTGAGCTCCAGTTCCCGTATGACCTTGGGATGCAGCAGACTGACCGAGTAGGAGTAGACCGAGTTGCGAAAGCCCGGGTGGAACTCCTCGGTGACGGCGGCGCCGCCGACCACGTCGCGAGCTTCCAGCACCGTGACCCGCAGGCCGGCGCGGGCCAGGTAACCGGCGCAGGTGAGGCCGTTGTGGCCGGCCCCGATCACGATCACGTCGGTATCTGTCTTCATCGGTCCTTTCCCATGAGAAGCCCTTCCGCTGATAGCGAGTGGTGCTGCCCGAGTATAAACACCGATCTCCCTCGCTGTTCTCCGGACCTTCACGCGCGGAAGAACTCGCCCGTTGAACACTGTCTAATCGGGCGCTCAGGATTTGTTACGGCAGGATCCAGGCATTCGATGACTGAGGCGGTAGCACGGTTCAAATGGGATACGCGGGAGGTGATGAAGGTCACCATCTACGCGTTGTTACTGGTGAACTTTGGCCTCTACATGCTCGACGATATCGAGGCCGCCTCTCACGAAATGCGTAATGGCGGTACCCTGCTGGATTGGATGCAGGCTTTCGCTACCACCATTGATGAGTCGGCCTGGTTCGTCCTGCTGTTGCTGTTCGAGTTGGAAACCCACGTACTCTCGGACGAAATCCAGGAACGGCCCTGGGTCGTGCGCCTGGTCCATGGTGTCCGGCTATTCTGTATCCTGTTCCTGGCGCACTCCGTCTACGCCTTCTGGATTATCTACTGGGACCTGGCCCAGGCCGAAGCGGTGCAGGGCGCGACCCACCTCTGCCAGTTGCTGGGCCAGGACCTGTCCTTTGTCCGTAATGTCGAGTACTCGGTGTTGACCGGGGAGAACTGCAACACGCTATCCACCGCCGGCCAGTTCTTCTACACCGAACCGGGCCTGGTAGTCAGCGACGCAGAGGGCCTGGCTATCGAGACGCGCCTGGCGCTGGTGGACTGGCTCGAAGTAGTGATCTGGCTGCTGATCCTCGCCACTATTGAGATTATGGTGCGGCTGCAGGACCGCGGTATTACCCGCGGCCGACTGGTAACAGTCATCAAGGGTTCCAAGCTGGTGCTCTATACCTGCCTCTGGGCCATGGCGGCCTGGTGGGCTTCCCTCGGCCATTACTATTACGCCTGGGATGAAACACTGTGGATCATTGGCTTTATTGCCATCGAATCCAATATGAACGAGTGGAAGAAGGAGATCGAAGCCAAAGAGGCCGGGTCCGCCGCTCCAGGGCTTGCTGAATCGCCGACAGCCGCAACGCCGGCCGCCGAATCGCAGGCCGTCTGACCACTACCTTTCCACAAGCCTGATTTCATTCAACGTACGTCCAGTTTTCGGAACGACTTAGCAACTCACTTCACAGGAGAGAAACCATGCCTGAGATCCAGGTACAACACGACTGCATCAACATCACCGACATGGAGCCACAGGATTCTTTCGGCGAGCCTGTGGGCGAACTACCGAAGCAGACCGGTAACAACTTCTACGAGGCGGGCAACCACTTTGCCGGCACCTGGGAGTGCGAGCCCGGTGTACTCGACCTCGACCTGCAAGTGACCGAGTTCTGCCACCTGCTGGAAGGCCACTGGGTTCTGACCTCCGAGTCTGGCCAGGTCACCGAGATCAAGGCCGGCGACAACTGGATCTTCCCCAATGGCTGGAAAGGCAGGGCCGAGGTCAAAGAGAAGGTGCGCAAGGTCTACTACATGATCGACCACTCCGACGAATAAGCCATGACATCCACCGGTAAAGTGGTTTCAGTGCACGTGGGCGCCGAGGATGTGCTCGGCAAGGAGCCGCGCGACAGCATCGCGCTGGCCCTCGACGGCATCGTCGGCGATCGCCACCGCGGCCTGGAACGCGAGGCCTGGGAGAGCGGCGATAAGCAGCCCCCGGGCACCCTGCGCCGCAACGAGCGTCACTGGTCCGCGGTGTCGGTGGAAGAGCTTGCTGAAATCACCGCGGAAATGGGCCTGGCGGAACCGCTGAGGGCGGAAACCCTGGGCGCCAACCTGTGCCTGTCCGGCGTGCCGGGCCTGTCTCTATTGCCGCGCGGCACACTGCTGGAATTTTCTTCCGGCGCCATACTGATGGTGGAGGAGTACAACCCGCCCTGTTCCGACATGGGCGCAGAGATTGCCGCCAACTACAGCAGCACCTCTGGAGAGCCTGTAGAGCCCACGGCGTTTTCCCAGGCCGCGAAGTTCCTGCGCGGCGTAGTGGGTATCGTGGAAGTGGCGGGAAGTATTTCTGTAGGCGATACGGTCACCGCGGTACCAGAACAGCTGCCGAAGTGGTTGCGTTAGCGGTATACCATCAGTTCGATGGGAGCAGCAGCTCCCGGTTGGCTTCAAGCACCTCAACAAGCCGCATGGCGGCGCGCCACACCTGCGGTCGGCGCCGCACATCATCTGCCATGACCAGCCAGTGACCGCCATAGTCTGGGACCAGCGGTTCGCTGACCCTGATCAGGCTCGATCCCGGTTCTACCGCAAAGCACGGAAGCAGCGCGAGTACCCGGGCACTTCTGACAGCCTCCAGCAGGTTGGTGGACGCGGAGAATCTTGCCACTGGTGGCTGCGTGACTCGCTCCATTAGCCAGCGAGCGGTGGGCAGGTGTTCAAGCCTGGTCAGGGTCAGCGAGCCGCTGGTTCCAGATTATGGCGGTCACTGGCTGGTCATGGCTGATGATGTGCGGCGCCGACCGCAGGTGTGGCGCGCCGCCATGCGGCTTGTTGAGGTGCTTGAAGC
>JASJBK010000249.1 GCA_030066555.1 Halieaceae bacterium | reverse complement strand
TCGCTCGACTGCGGCCATCCATGGCCGCAGACGGTCCCGCCAGGACCCCAGGCGCCCCGCGCGCTCCCGCAGGTAGAAGACCCGACTCCGAACTTCGAACCTGTGGTGCTGGAATTTCGCTTTGAATGAGGACGTGAGCTGGGCCTGCCCGCTCCCTGGACCGTCAACGGCCAGGGACGGCCGTTGTCGAGCGAGCCATGGACGGCATGCTGTTAGCGTGTCCGGGGAGCGGGCAGGCCCAGTTCACGACCGCCCTACGGAGCACCATTCAACAGGCAAAAAAAGGGGGGCCAAAAGGCCCCCCAACACGCACGTTAATGCGCCCGCAATTCTTGTTTAGCTACCGCCTTGGCCAAACTCCGGGTAGGCTTCCATGCCACATTCGGAGAGGTCGACACCTTCGTACTCGTCCTCTTCCGAAACCCGGATACCCATGATGGCCTTGAGCGCGAACCAGACGATGCCAGAGGCCACGAATACCCAGACAAAGATGGTGGCCGCACCCAGCAGCTGGCCGCCGAAAGTGGAGTTCTCGCCGTTGGTAACCGGCACCAGCAGCAGACCCAGCAGTCCTACTGTGCCGTGCACCGAGATGGCGCCGACCGGGTCGTCGATCTTCAGCTTGTCCAGGGTGACGATGGAGAACACCACCAGTGCGCCGCCCGCCGCGCCGAACAGGGTGGCCTGCAGGGCGGTCGGGGTGCTGGGCTCAGCAGTAATCGCCACCAGTCCAGCCAGGGCGCCGTTGAGGGCCATGGTCAGGTCAGCCTTGCCGAACATGAAGCGTGCAACGATCAGGGCGGCAACCAGGCCGCCAGCAGCGGCAGCGTTGGTGTTCATGAATACCACCGCGACGGAGTTGGCGCTTTCGACCGTGGCGGTGGCCAGGACTGAACCACCGTTGAAGCCGAACCAGCCGAGCCACAGGATAAAGGTACCCAGGGTCGCCAGCGGCAGGTTGGCGCCGGGAATGGCGTTGACCTGGCCACCGGGGCCGTACTTGCCCTTACGTGCGCCGAGCAGGATCACGCCAGCCAGGGCCGCGGCTGCACCAGCCATGTGCACGATGCCGGAACCGGCGAAGTCGGAGAAGCCGTTATCGCCCAGCGTGTACATGCCAAATACCGGCATGCCACCCCAGGTCCAGGAACCTTCCAGCGGGTAGATGACGCCAGTCATGAACACCGCGAAAATCAGGAACGCCCATAGCTTCATGCGCTCTGCAACGGCACCAGAGACGATGGACATGGCGGTAGCCACGAACACGACCTGGAAGAAGAAGTCCGCAGAGGGTGCATAGGTGGCGGGCTCCTCGGCACCGGCAACGCCGTCAGCCGTGATTCCGCTCAGGAACATGGTGAAGTCACCGCCGCCGTACATGATGCTGTAACCCATCACCATGTACATGATGCAGGCGATGGAATACAGGGCAACGTTCTTGGTGAGGATCTCAGTGGTGTTCTTGGAACGAACCAGACCCGCTTCGAGCATTGCGAAGCCGGCGGCCATCCACATTACCAGCGCGCCGCAGATCAGGAAGTAGAACGTATCCAGCGCGTAACTCAGTTGAAAAATTTGGTCTTCCATTGGTTTATCTCTCGTCTGTTGTCAGTGCTAGATAGCGTCTTCGCCGGTCTCACCGGTACGAATCCGGATGATCTGCTCGAGGCTGGACACGAAGATCTTGCCGTCACCGATCTTGCCGGTGTTGGCAGACTTGCTGATCGCTTCCAGGGTGGCCTCGACACTGCCTTCAGCAACGGCAACCTCAATCTTTACCTTGGGTAGAAAATCCACCACATACTCGGCACCGCGATAGAGTTCCGTGTGCCCCTTCTGGCGGCCGAATCCCTTGACCTCGGTGACGGTGATCCCTTGTACGCCGATCTCGGACAATGCTTCGCGCACATCGTCCAACTTAAACGGCTTAACAATGGCTGTTATTAACTTCATAGTGTTCTCCTGATGGAAGGGCCGACCGACTTATCAAGCAACCCGGCACCTCGCAATCAAGGGCTCGGGCTGGTCATCGATCACTTCAGCGCCACGACAGCACACGCGGCGCACCGGTCGTCGAACCGGATTGCCTCCCGTTACTGCAGCCCGTGTGCCAACTAGCAGGAAACTTTGGTTTATCAATGACTTGTGCGTTATGAGCGGCAAATTTGTGCAAGTCAGAATGGATGCCGTGCCCCGATATGGTGCGATTACGCACCCGGATAGAGCGGGCCGATGACCCCTGCTGCGACCCAATTGAGTCGCCGCGAAGCAATCGGGTAGACTGACGCTATGGCACTCAAACCCCCACCGATCGGCGAGGTCATCCGCCAGGTCAGCGACCTGTTGGGCGATTCGCCGCTGAAGAATGAAGCCGACCGCAATGCCCGCGCTCTGCTGCAGTCCGCCCTGCGGCGGCTGGACATGGTCAGCCGTGAGGAGTTTGACGCCCAGACAGAGATCCTCGCCCGCACCCAGGCGCGGGTCGAAGAGCTCGAAACCCAGCTCGACGCACTCGCCACCGCCGCCGAGCAGGACTGAATCCCCGGCTTTTTTCATCCCGGGCGACCAGCCTGGCCTGCAGACCGCCACGGTCGCCAACTCCGCGTTTACACTC
This sequence comes from Halieaceae bacterium, assembly GCA_030066555.1. Classification (GTDB taxonomy): domain Bacteria; phylum Pseudomonadota; class Gammaproteobacteria; order Pseudomonadales; family Halieaceae; genus JANQIO01. The sequence goes on along the minus strand of JASJBK010000249.1, from coordinate 3,303 downwards.
ACAATAGCTTTCCGTGCTCAGGGAGGAGCCCATGGAACTGTCTGCCGTGCTCAGTCGAGCCCAGCGCGGGGTAGACGCGCCCGGTGTGCAGGTGGAGACACATATCTCCAACGGCCTGCCCGCCTTCAATATCGTCGGGCTGCCGGCCACCGCGGTGCGCGAATCCAAGGAGCGCGTGCGCTCGGCGCTGCTGAATTCCCACTTTGAATGGCCGGCACGAAGGCTGACGGTCAACCTGGCGCCGGCCGATCTGCCCAAGGATGGCGGGCGCTTCGACCTGCCCATTGCACTCGGCATTCTCGCAGCCTCGGGGCAGCTGCCGGCCAATGCTCTCAGGCAGAGGGAGTTCGTCGGCGAACTGGCCCTGGACGGCGATGTACGCCCGGTGTCGGGCAGCGTGGCCGCCGCCATTGCCTGTAGTCGGGAGTCGCGCACCCTGGTGGTGCCGGCAGCCAATGCCGACGCCGCAGCGCTGGTTCCAGGGGCCGAGGTGATTGCCGCCCGCTGCCTGCTCACGCTGTGTGCGTGGCTGCAGGGCCGCGCAAAGCCCGCGCGAGTGCAGGCAGCAGCAACACCACCTCCGGTGAACTACCCGGACCTTAGCGAGGTTCGCGGTCACCCATTGGCCAAGCGGGCGATGGAGGTGGCCGCCGCGGGCGGGCATCATCTGTTGTTGTGCGGCCCACCCGGTACCGGCAAAACCATGCTGGCCTCGCGCCTGCCCGGCATCCTGCCTGAGCTGACCCCGGCGGAACTGCTTGAGATTATGGCGCTGCGCAGCGCGGCCACGGCAATGCCGGGTGACGAGGGTTACCGCCGGCCGTTCCGCGCGCCGCACCACTCGGCCTCGGCGCCCGCTCTGGTCGGCGGTGGTAACTGCCCGCGGCCCGGGGAGATCTCGCTGGCCCACAACGGTGTGCTATTTCTCGATGAACTGCCGGAATACCCGCGCCAAGTACTGGAAACCCTGCGCGAACCGCTGGAAGCCGGCGAGATCACCCTCTCAAGAGCACTGCATCGGATCACATTCCCCGCCCGCTTCCAGCTGGTAGCGGCCATGAATCCCTGCCCCTGCGGATTTGAGGGCGACCGCCAACGCAGCTGCCGGTGCACGCCAGACCAGGTCGAGCGCTACCGCCAGCGCATCTCTGGCCCACTGCTCGACCGCATCGACATCCAGCTACGATTACCGCGGATACCAGCTTCGCAGCTACTGGACTCCAGCAAGGCGGTAGAAGTTGGCGACGGTTCTGCGAAGGTCCGCGATCGCGTGATCGCCGCCAGGGCGCAGGCGCTGGAGAGACAGGGGATCTGTAATGGGCGGCTGGCCGGCGACCGCTTGCGCGAGCATTGCGAGCTCAGCGCCGTGAACCGCCGCTACCTGGAACAGGCTGCAGAGAAACTGCGCATGTCATTGCGCGGTTGCGAGCGGGTGTTGCGGGTGGCGCGCAGTATCGCCGACCTGGCGGGTGAAGCTGAAATCTGCAAGCCACACCTGGTCGAGGCGCTGGCCTACCGACAGCTGCAGGCCTGAAGCGACCGCGGCTTCAGCGGCCGCCCGGCGTGGGTTCTACTCGTCTTCGTCTTCGGCGGGGGCAGCCTTGTTGACTTCACGGCGGCGCTCGTACGGCTTCTTGTTCGGCGAAGCAGATACCTTGTTGAACTTGATCTCCTTGAAGGGGTTCCAGCCGCTGTCGCCGTCGTCTGCTTTCGCTTCAGCACTTTCAGACGATGACGCTTCAGCAGAACCTTCGCTGGCAGCCACCGTCGTTGAAGATACCGTGGACGCTGCCGGTGCAGGCGTCATGGGAACGACCTCACCATCTGCGCGCACTGCCTGCTCCTGCATCTGCGGGGCGCTCGCTGCCGGAGCCGGTTGTGCTGCAGCAGCTTTTACGCAGGCACTGCCCGCCGCCGTGCGCACCAGGGTCTCCATGCTCTCATCCCACTCCGGGTAGGCGGCCTTCAGCTCGGCAAGCGTATTGGCGACGATCGCGCGGCAGTCGGCGGCGCTGGCGCTGAGCGGGGAAACGGTGAAAAGGAACACGCCGAGGGCGAGGAGAACAGGCTTCATGGTCATTACCTGGCAGTAAAAAGGCTCACCATACTAACGGCGCGGCGCGGGACTGCAAAGTGTTTTGCAAGACTGCAGAGCAGCACCATCGCGGTGCAAGCGCGGCACCAATATGCGGCACGCATACGGCGATCTCGCTTCCCAGGTAGCGCCAATGCAACCGTTCGCTGTGAAATATCACGGCTTATTCGACACATGTCACAAGTTGGCCTGCTTCTTGCTCAATACCTCCCGATGCCGACACACACCACTGACGCGGCACATTAATGAACAGACTAATGGGAGAACATTCCATGCAATTCAAGAAGAGCCTTACCGCCGCCGCGGTAGTTGCTGCCGGCCTCATGGCCACCCCCACGTACGCTGATTCGCTGTCCGCCAATGCTTCCGTGACCAACAACTACATCTGGCGCGGCCTGACGCAGACGGAAAACGAAGCGGCCGTACAGGGTGGCATCGACTACGCTCACGATTCCGGCTTCTATGCCGGCACCTGGGTGTCCAACGTCAACTATGGCCCCAGCGACGTTTACTCTTACGAGCACGATATCTACGCGGGCTACGCCTTCGAACTGGGTGAAGTTGCTGTCGACGTCGGCTACCTGTACTACAACTACGACGAAGAAGCGAACTTCGACTTCGGCGAAGTCTACGTGCAGCTTGGCTGGAAAGGTCTCGGCGTTGGTGCCTGGGTTCTGACCAATACCGAAGCTGATGAAGAAGGCGACCAGGACTTCGGCGCCGGTGAGGCGTACTACATCTCCGTCGACTACGCCTTCGAGATCGGCAACGGCATCGAGATCGGCCTGCACGGCGGTTACCACGACGGTGACTTCATGGAAGCCTTCAACGGTGCTTCCGGTGACTACTACGACTACAACATCTCCCTGTCCAAGGGCGGTTTCGGCTTCATGATCTCCGATACCGACGTTGACGGCCCGGCTTCAGAAGCTGGCTTCGACAACGACGAAGTGAAGTTCGTTGTGTCCTACTCAGTCGACGTTGACCTGCTGTAAACACAATTATCGCGTTACGAAAAAGCCCGCCTCTTGGCGGGCTTTTTTTTGGCTAGTCGCACATCATCTGGATGAACTGATTGAATGTGCTCCGTAGCTCGGGCGCGAACCGGGTCTACACCTCCCCGGACACGCTAAAAGCATGACGTCCATGTCTCGCTCGGCAACGGCCGTCCCTGGCCGTTGACGGTCCGTTGAGGTGTAGACCCGGCC
>JASJBK010000248.1 GCA_030066555.1 Halieaceae bacterium | reverse complement strand
AGCGAAGACCCTCATCCGGCCGCTATCGAGGCGCCTGAAGGTCGGGTGGTGCGAGTCAAGCAGAGCTTTGAGATTGCTTCCTGCGGATTCACTTTCGGTGGCCTCGCCGAGTTCCGGCGCCAGGTCGAGTGGGCAGACCTGGTGCACTACCATTTTCCCTGGCCCTTTGCTGACGTCATGTACGGGCTGCACGGCCGCTCGCGGCCCTCTGTATTGACCTACCACTCGGATATCGTGCGGCAAAAGGGGCTGGCCCTGATGTACAAGCCACTCATGCGGCGGTTCCTGAATAGCATGGACCGTATTGTGGCCACCTCGCCAAACTACCTCGCCACCAGCGATGTGCTGGCGCACGTGGATAGCGAAGTGGAGATCGTGCCGATTGGCCTGTCTCGCGCTTCTTACCCGGATGATGCGCAGCTCGAGGCGGCCAGGCAGTCTGCTGCAGCGGACTATGGCGAGGGCTTCTTCCTGTTTGTTGGGGTGCTGCGCTACTACAAGGGGCTGCATATCCTGCTGGAGGCAATGCAGGGTGCAGGCTACCGCGCGGTCATCGTCGGCAAGGGGCCGGAAGAAGCCGCGCTCCGCAATCGGACCCGCGAACTGGCGCTCGATAATGTGTTGTTCACCGGCTACCTCCCCAATGAGGAGAAGATGGCCCTGCTGGAGAGCTGCCGCGCGGTGGTGTTCCCTTCCTGCCTGCGCTCGGAAGCCTTCGGGGTGACGCTGCTGGAAGGCGCGATGAGCGGCAAGCCGCTGATCTCCGCGGAGGTGGGCTCTGGTTCCAGCCACATCAACCTGCACGAGCATACCGGGCTGGTGGTCACACCGGGCGACCCCGTCTCCCTGCGGGCAGCGATGGATCGCCTGCACCAGGATAGCGAGCTGGCGGAGCTGCTCGGCAGCCGTGCCCGGGAGCGCTTCGACTCGCTGTTCACCGGCGAGGTGATGGGGGCCTCCTATGCCGGTATCTATCGCGATGTGCTGGCCGCTACTGTGCCGGGGTCACAACACAGTCGGAGCATCGCCTAACCCGTGCGCATAGCAGTAGATGCAAAGCTGCTGGCCAACCCGGGCAGCGGGATCGGTCGTTACACCACGGCCCTGTTGTCGCACATGATTCCCATGGGCCACCAGTGGCTGCTTTACAGCGAACGACCCTTCAATACCTCCCTTGTGGATTCTCCCCGGGTGCTGGCCCGAGTGGGCGATGCTGAAGAAGGCGCGGTGCGGGGCTTGCGCTGGTCCCAGCTCGCTTACCAGCGTTGGGCGGTCAAAGATGTGGCGGATCTGTTCTGGTCGCCCCGGCATCACTTGCCATTGCTTCTGCCCCGCGATATGCCGAGAGTGGTCACGATTCACGACATGGTATGGCGCCAGTTTCCGGAAACCATGCCGCGCCGCAGGCTATGGCTGGAGCGTGCCCTGATGGGCCCCTCCGTGCGCGGTGCTGACCGGGTGATCTGCGTGTCCAGGTTTACCGCCAGCGAGGTCTCACGCTACTACCCCAGTGCCCTGGGCAAGTGCCAGGTGATCCACGAAGCGGCGGATAAGAACGTTGCGCTCGACCGCGCGCCCGTGGGCCTCCCCGAGCGTTACAACCTGTTCGTGGGCACTTTCGAGCCACGCAAGAACCTGCCGCGCCTGCTGCGCGCCTACGCCCGGCTTAAGGACGATGACCAGGTGCCGCCGCTGGTGCTGGTGGGAGGTGCCGGCTGGGGCGATGAAGACCTGGCCGGGGAGGTCGCAGGGCACGGCTTACAGGGCAGGGTTGTGCTGCGCGGTCATGTGTCCGACTCAGAATTACAGGTCCTCTATGCCGGAGCCTACTGCCTGTTGATGCCGTCGCTGTACGAGGGCTTCGGCCTACCGGTGCTGGAGGCCATGCAACACGGCGTGCCGGCAATTGTTTCCTCTACCAGTTCGCTGCCGGAAGTGGCAGGGGATGCTGGCCTGCTGGTAAATCCCTATTCGGAGCAGGAGCTGGCCGCAGCTATCCAGCGCCTGGCGCACGAGCCAGAGCTGCGTGCTGAACTGGCCGGCCGCGCAGTGGAACGCGCCACCCATTTCTCCTGGCAGCAGGCGGCGGAGGAAACCCTGGCCCTGTTCGAAACCGCCCTGGCGGAACATACGCCTCGCGCCTACCGCCACCGGTATCTCGATGACCTCGCACGCTGAAGCCGGCACGGGATGGCGCGAGGCCATCTTCAATCGGCGCATGCTGGTGTGCGTGTTCACGGGCCTGGCATCCGGCATGCCACTCTATGTGCTGATCCAGCTGGTACCCGCCTGGCTGCGTGACCAGGGTGTGAGTCTCGCCGAGATTGGCCTGTTTGCCCTGGTCGGGATTCCCTACACCTGGAAATTCCTGTGGGCACCGCTGATGGATCGCTACGTCCCGCCTTTCCTGGGTCGTCGTCGCGGCTGGATGCTGGTGACCCAGGTGGTGTTGCTGCTGTCGATTGGTGCGCTGGGCGTGCTACAGCCGCAGCAGTCGCTGACGGCGGTGGCCACAGTGGCTTTCATTGTGGCCCTGTTCAGCGCCAGCCAGGACGTGGTGCTGGATGGCTTTCGCCGGGAGATTCTCCCTGACGAAGAGCTCGGCCTCGGCAACTCCATCCATGTCCAGGCCTACCGCATCTCCTCACTGGTGCCGGGTTCCCTGTCGCTGATCCTTGCCGACCACCTGCCGTGGTCCAGCGTGTTCTGGATTACCGGCGCCTTCATGCTGGTCGGTGTGGCGATGTGCATCGCGGTATCGGAGCCCGAATCAGATCTGCCGCCCGCTTCCGGTATTCGCCAGGCGGTGATTGCCCCATTTGCCGAGTACCTCAATCGCCGAAAGCTGGGCGGTGTGGCGCTGGTGCTGTCTTTCATGCTGTTCTACAAGCTCGGCGATAGCATGGCGACGGCTCTATCGACGCCGTTCTATATCGACATGGGCTTCTCCATGACCGAGATTGGCCTGGTGGCCAAGCATGCGGCGCTCTGGCCCTCGATTGTCGGTGGCCTGCTTGGCGGTGTGCTGATGATTCGCCTCGGCATCAATCGCGCGCTTTGGCTGTTCGGCCTGCTGCAGTTGATGAGTATCTTCGGCTTCGCCATTCTCGCCGAAGCGGGCCACGTGCTCTGGCTGCTGGCGGCAGTGATCAGCTTCGAATACCTGGGAGTGGGCATGGGTACCGCGGCGTTCACCGCATTCATTGCCAGGGAGACCAGCCGCCAGTTTGCCGCTACCCAGTTCGCCCTGTTTACCGCCATCACTGCGTTGCCGCGTACCTTCGCCAACGCCTCCACCGGGGTCATCGTCGAGGCAGTGGGCTGGACCGAGTTCTTCCTGCTTTGCGCAGGCATCGCGCTGCCCGGCATGCTGCTGCTGTTGTGGGTCGCCCCCTGGCGCGGCGAAGACGGGGCCTAGCCGGGAACTATTCGCCCGCCCACCAGAACGCTTTCGAGCTGATGCGCCCGCTCTCGTTGAAGGTAATTCCTTCCGACTGCAGCCGCTTGCGCTGCTCGCGGTAGCCCCGGGAACCTTCGGGCATGGAGATTCTGCCCTGGCTGTTGATAACCCGGAACCAGGGAATCCTGGTATCCCGGGGCAGGTGGCGCAGGGCCCAGGCGGTCTGGCGAGCACCGTTGGCAAGGCCGGCCAGCTTCGCCACCATGCCGTAGCTGCACACGCGACCCGGCGGAATGGCGTTTATCACCTGCCAGATTCGCTGGCGGCGCTCGTCTGCAGCTTTGGCCTTCTCCGCCGCGGTGAGCCTAGAGCCTGATGCCACCGTCGGTCTCGATCACCCGGCCGGTGATGTAGTCGTTCTCGAACAGGAACACGGCGGTGTGGGCAATTTCCTCGGGCTGGCCGACCCGGCCCAGCGGAATCTGGGCTTCCATCTTCGCCAGTGCCTCGGGTTTCATGCTGGCCACCATCTCGGTACCGACGAAGCCGGGGGCGATCGCTGCCGTCCGTATGCCGAAACGTGCCAGTTCCTTGGCCCAGCTCACCGCCATGGTGGCGACGCCTGATTTGGCGGCGGAGTAGTTGGTCTGGCCCATGTTCCCGGCCCGGGAGACGGAGGAGATATTGATGATAAGGCCACCGTTACCCAGTTCGATCATGTGCGAGGCCGCCTCTCGACCGCACAGGAACACGCCAGTGAGGTTGACGTCGATGACCGCCTGCCACTCGGCAAGGCTCATCTTCTTGACGATCTCGCCGTCCTTGACCTTTACCAGCAAGCCGTCGCGCAGGATGCCGGCGTTGTTCACCAGTCCGTCCAGCCGGCCCAGGTCCGCTACCACGCTGTTGAACAGGTTTACGACCTCATCTTCCGAGGCCACGTTGGCAATATAGGCGCGGCCGTCACCACCGGCCTCGCGGCACAGGGCTACGGTCTCATCGAGGCGCTCCTGGTTGAGATCCGCCAGCGCCAGAATGGCGCCGCGCGCTGCCAGGCCGGTGGCGATGGCCCGCCCCAGGCCCTGGCCACCGCCGGTGACCACGATTACCTTGTCTTTCAGATCCATGGGGGTGCTCCTGTGGCTGCTTGTGTAGCTGCGCTGGTAGCAGCATTTATCGCTCGAGGCGGGGGATGGTACACCAAAAACCGTCGCACCCGGTTGAAAGGGTCACTCTTCGGCCCCATAGTCAGTGGATGCAATGGTTTTTCCTGCTGTTTCCCTTTTTCGAGCTGTGGACCCTGATTGAGCTGGGCGCCGCCACCAGCCCCCTGCTGGCCATAGGCTGGGTGGTGCTGGGGATTGTGCTGGGTATGAGCATGATCCGCCGCCAGGGACTCAATATGATTCGCCAGGCCCAGAGGGACGCAGAGGGCGGTTTTATCACCCCGCGCTTCCTGGGTGACGATCTGGCCGTGGTAACCAGCGGTTTCCTGCTGATGGTGCCGGGCCTGGTGACTGACCTGCTGGCGCTGGTGGTACTGGTCGGTCCCCTGCGGCGCGGCCTGCTGGGCATAGCCCCTGCCCAGTATCGCAGCCAGGCCAGCTTTCACGCCGAGTATCGGTCCGACGGCGCTGGCAGTGAATCCACCACGTCGACGGACCGGGTTACCATCGAGGGCGACTTCAAGCGGGTCGAAGACCGCGATCCCCCCGCCTGAGCCCCGCGATTCGCCGCCTTGCCGCCGAATCGGGCTGCTTCAGACCCCTTGACCTGTCACGTTTCGTGACTATGATTAGCACTCCCTGAGGGAGAGTGCTAATTTTCAGTCACTTTTTTGGCACTGTCCCCCAATTAGTGCCAGTTTGGGGCTTGAATTCATTGATTCCGTCCCCACAACTGCGTGCAACCGAGAAATCTGGCGTTAAGAAGCCGAGCCTCGGCATAACAACCTGTCATTTGGAGAGCAAAACAGATGAATATCCGTCCGCTGTACGACCGTGTAGTCATCCGTCGTAAGGAAGAGGAAGAAACCACGGCCGGAGGCATCGTCCTGCCCGGTTCCGCCAAGGAAAAGCCCAACCAGGGCGAAGTCGTCGCCGTTGGCGAAGGCAAGGTACTGGATAACGGCGAAGTTCGCCCGCTGGCCGTCAAGGTCGGCGATACGGTGGTATTCGGCCAGTACGCCGGCAGCAACACCATCGAGGTGAATGGCGAAGAGCTGATCATCATGGGCGAGAGCGAAATCTACGCGGTCGTCGAGTAACCGGCGCAGCCCAAACCAAACATATCCAAACTATTTTTCGGTAAAGGAAAACAACCATGGCAGCAAAAGACGTATTTTTCGGTGACGACGCTCGCAGCCGTATGCTGAAAGGCGTGAACGTTCTCGCCGATGCCGTCAAGGCAACCCTGGGCCCCAAGGGCCGTAACGTAATCCTGGACAAGTCCTTCGG
>JASJBK010000247.1 GCA_030066555.1 Halieaceae bacterium | reverse complement strand
ACCAGTGTGTCTGAGGGCCGGCTTCCCGACGCGGCACTCCACCGTGAACTGCTGGCAGTGATCGGCGCCCTCGACCTGTACCAGGTGATACTCCGGCAGGGGTTGGCCCCGGCCCTGCAGATATTCCTGCAGAGCGGTCTTGGGATCTTTCTCGGCGGCCTGCGGGCTGACCGCATCCAGGCGCTCGGCAAACCAGGCCAGTACCCTGTCGCGGGTCTGTTCGTGGCCGGCGTCCAGCAGCATGGCACCGATGATCGCCTCGAAGGCATCGGCGAGAATGGAATCCCGGCGGCGACCGCCGCTCTTGCGCTCACCGGGCCCCAGCAGCACCTCGTCGCCCAGCGCCAGTTCGCCGGCCATCACCGCCAGTACCTCGCCGCGCACCAGGGCGGCGCGCATGTGGCTGAGATCGCCCTCGCTGGCCTCGGGGAAGCGTTCAAACAGTTGCTGTGCAATAAAGTGGTTGAGGGCAGAGTCGCCGAGGAATTCCAGCCGCTCGTAGTTGTGTGCGCCGCGGGAGCGATGGGTCAGCGCCTGTTCCAGCAGCGCCGGCTCCGAGAAATGGTAGCCCAGCGCCCGCTGCAGGCGCTCTCTTTCTGCGGTCACGTGCTAGTCGATGACAACCACGTTGTCAGTGAACATCAGCACGGCATCGACGCCCTTGAACAGCGGAGTGCGCTTCTCGTAGTTGGCATCGATAATGATCTTGCCCTCATCGCGGTAGACCTTGACGTCCCTGGGCTTGATAGCCTCGATGCGGTTGGTGTTGAAGTTGTTCTGCACACGCTTGGTTACGTCGCGCAGGGAGTTCTGCGCGCTGGAGGCTTCCGCCACGGCGTTGATGGCCGTCTTGACCGAACGACCCTCCATCCAGGCCGGCAACAGGCGGATGGTGACCGTGAGAAAGAACGACAGCAGGGCCAGCAGCACAAGCACGCCGAGAATCGATACCCCGTCCTGGCGGCGTAATACCCTTTGCTGGCGGTCAATCGTAGCGAAACGCTGTGGTGTCACTGGTTGGCTGAAAAACATCGTTGTTATCCCCGATCCATCCCCGGTCTGCTGCCCCGTTTGAGCCCCGGGGTCAGTCGGTTTGCGCCCTGGCCGGCGGCCGATTCCCCAAGGCCTTATTCGATGCCACCTACCCGGTGAAAGCTGGGTAGGCTGAAGAACGATTCCCAGTGCATCCAGATCGCAAACGCTCTGCCTACTATATCCCGTTCCGGCACCTGACCCCAAGACCTGGAATCCTGCGAATTGTCGCGATTGTCGCCCATCATGAAGTAGTGGCCGGGCTCTACTACCACCGAGAAGTCGTCCTGGCGGCGCAGGCTGTCAACCTGCAGCTGGTGTGCAACGTCACCCAGCTCCTCGCGCTTGAGGCGGAACCGCGGGCGACCCGGCGGAAACTGGGCCAGCAGTTCCTGTGGTGCCTGCTCGCCGTTGATATAGAGCTTCTTGTCGATGTAGCGGATGCGGTCCCCTGGCAGCCCGATGACCCGCTTGATGTAGTAGGTGTCGTTCTTGTGGGGCGGAAAGAACACCATCACGTCGCCTCGCTGGGGCGCGTTCATGTCCAGCACCTTGGTGCGAATCACCGGCAGGCGGATGCCGTAGGTGAACTTGTTGACCAGGATGTAATCGCCAACCTGCAGGGTGGGCACCATCGAGGAGGACGGGATCTGGAACGGCTCCACCAGGAAGGAGCGCAGCACGAACACCAGGAACAGCACCGGGAAGAATGACTTCGAGTACTCCACCAGCACAGGCTCCCGGGCCACCTGCTCGGAGCGCTGGGTGAACTCCCGGAAATGGGCGCTGTTTTCGTTTGACCAGTCGGGAAAGTCGCGCTGCAACTGCGCCACCTCGGCGCGGCGACCCGGCGCCAGGAACAGGTAGTCGAACAGCCAGACCATACCGCTGCCGAACACCAGCACCACCAGCACGAGGGGAAAATCGATATCCATTGGGCGACTCAGGCCTCTGTCTTCAATACTGCCAGGAAGGCGGACTGGGGGATCTCCACCCGGCCCACCTGCTTCATGCGTTTCTTGCCCGCCTTCTGCTTCTCGAGCAACTTGCGCTTACGGGTGGCGTCACCGCCGTAACACTTCGCGGTCACGTTCTTGCGCAGCGCCTTGACGGTCTGCCTGGCGATGATTTTACCGCCGAGGGCAGCCTGGATAGCAACATCAAACATTTGTCGCGGGATCAGCTCGCGCATCTTCTCCGTCAATATCCGGCCGCGAGACTGGGCCTGGGAACGGTGTACGATGATGGCCAGCGCGTCAACACGCTCGTTGTTGATCAGCACATCCAGGCGCACGAGGTCTGCCGCCTCGAAGCGCACGAAGTGGTAGTCCAGCGAGGCGTAGCCGCGGCTGACACTCTTGAGGCGGTCGAAGAAGTCCATCACCACTTCAGCCATTGGCAACTCGTAGACCAGCGAGACCTGCTGGCCCATGAACTGCATATCCTTCTGGATGCCGCGCTTTTCCTCACACAGGCTGATCACGCTGCCCAGGTGCTCCTGGGGCAAAAGGATATTCGCCTGCACAATCGGCTCGCGCATCTGGTCGATATCGCCAACCTCGGGCAGCGCCGAGGGATTGTCGACCTCCACTACCGTGCCGTCCTTCTTCACCACCTCGTACACCACGGTCGGTGCGGTGGTGATCAGGTCGAGGTCGTACTCGCGTTCCAGTCGCTCCTGGATGATCTCCATGTGCAGCATGCCCAGGAAGCCGCAGCGGAAACCGAAGCCGAGGGCATCGGAAGTCTCGGGCTCATAGAACAGCGAGGCGTCGTTGAGTGTGAGCTTGCCGAGGGCGTCGCGGAAGTCCTCGTAGTCGTCCGTCGACACTGTAAAGATGCCGGCGTACACCTGCGGCTTGACCCGTTGGAAGCCCGGCAGCGCCTCCACGTCCGGGGTGGCAGCGTGGGTGAGGGTATCGCCCACCGGGGCGCCGTGAATATCCTTGATACCGGCCACCACGTAGCCCACCTCGCCGGCCACCAGCACACCGGTCTCGGTGCGCTTGGGCGTGAAAATACCGACGCTGTCGACGCCCTGGGGCTTGCCGATGGACTTGGAGATGATCTTGTCACCCTTGCGCAGAACGCCGTTCTTCACCCTCACCAGCGATACCACACCCAGGTAATTGTCGAACCAGCTGTCGATAATCAACGCCTGCAGTGGCGCCTCACGGTCGCCCTGGGGCGGTGGGATATTCTGGATCAGGTATTCCAGCGCGTCTTCGACACCCAGCCCGGTCTTGGCACTGACCGGGCAGGCCTCGCCGGCCTCGATGCCGATGATGTCCTCGATTTCCTGCTTGACCCGGTCGGGCTCCGCCTGGGGCAGGTCCATCTTGTTGAGGATGGGCAGGACCTCCAGGCCCTGCTCGATAGCGGTGTAGCAGTTGGCCACCGACTGCGCTTCCACGCCCTGTCCCGCATCGACCACCAGCAGTGCGCCTTCACAGGCCGCCAGTGAGCGCGACACCTCGTAGGAAAAGTCCACGTGGCCGGGAGTATCGATAAAGTTCAGCTGGTAGGTTTGACCATCCTGGGCGGTGTAGTTGAGCGTCACGCTCTGGGCCTTGATGGTAATACCGCGCTCGCGCTCGATATCCATGGAGTCGAGCACCTGCTCCGCCATCTCCCGATCGGAAAGGCCGCCACACACCTGGATGAATCGATCGGCCAGCGTCGACTTGCCGTGATCGATATGGGCGATGATGGAGAAATTGCGAATGCTGTCGAGGTTCTTCACAAACCGACCGGCTGTCAGGGCTGCTATGGTTAAAAGGCGCGCGATTGTACCCGATCACGGGTACAACCGCTACGCGACGACTTACTCGGGCTTGAGCCCAAGGAACAGCGGTGAGCCGCGCCGGATCAGGCGTACCGGGACCGACTTGCCGGGTTCCAGATCCTCGACCACTCGCAGGAAACTGTCCACCGAAGTCACCGGGCTGCCTGCCATCAGGGTGATCACATCGCCGCTGCGCACCCCGGCCTCGTCAGCCGGTGAACCGCTGATGACCTCGGTCACCAGCACACCGCCGGTGATACCCCAGCGCGATTGCAACTGTTCAGTCACTTCTTCCACCACCAGGCCCAGGCGGGACCCGGTATCGGCTTCCGGGGTAGCGCGGGCCACGGAGGCACGCTCGCCGGCCTCCAGGGCGCCAACGGCGAGACGCAGCGTCTCGTTGCGACCGTTGCGCACCAGTTCCACCTTGACCTCGGTGCCCGGGCGCACCAGTCCCACCGCATGGGGCAGCTCGGAGGAAGTGAGAATGTCCTTGCCGGCAAAGCGAGTGATCACATCGCCGGATTCCAGCCCGCCCTCATCGGCCGGCCCACCGGGCTGTAGCTGCACGATCAGCGCGCCGCGGGGACGCTCCAGGCCCAGGGACTCGGCCAGCACCTTGTCGACATCCTGGATAGTGACGCCCAGCCAGCCGCGGGTCACCATGCCGGTGTCTCGCAGCTGTTCTACTACATTCGTCACCACACTCACCGGGATCGCGAAGGACAGGCCGATGGAGCCGCCGCTGCGGGTAAAGATCTGCGAGTTCACTCCCACCACTTCACCGTCGAGGTTGAACAGCGGGCCGCCGCTGTTACCGGGGTTGATCGCTACATCGGTCTGGATAAAGGGCACATAGTTCTCGCCGTTTTCGGTGGGCAGGCTGCGGCCCTTGGCGCTGACGATACCCGCAGTGACCGAGTAGTCGAGCCCAAAGGGAGAGCCTATAGCCAGCACCCATTCGCCAACCTCAAGCTCCTCAGGCCCGGAGAGCTTCAGCACCGGCAGGTCATCGGCCTCCACTTTCAACAGCGCCAGGTCCGAGCGCTCGTCGAGGCCGACAATCTCCGCCTCGTACTCGGTGCGGTCGGTCAGCCGCACGATAACCTGGTCGGCGCCGGCCACCACATGGTTGTTGGTGACGATGTAGCCATCCTTGCTGATGATGAAACCGGAGCCCATGCCCTGCCGCGGCAACTGCGGGGGCGGTCCGCCCTGGCCCTCAAAGAAGCGACGCAGGTACTCGGGAATTTCCGGGATCTCTGAGTGATAGGAGTCGTTGCCCGGGGCAAACTCCACGAGGATCTTCACCACCGCCGGCGTATTCTCACGCACGATGGTCTTGAAATCGGGCAGCTCGGCCGCCCGCGTGGAGCCGGCGGCAAATCCGACCAGCACCAGGGCGAGGGCCAGCTGGGCAAAACGATTGATCAGGGTGTGCATTCGTACCTCTCGAATACTCTAAAATACGTTGAAAAATGCTTCCGCAGTCCAGGCTTGACGTGGTGGCGGGCGCGTCCGAGCTGCTATCAGCTGCGAGCGCCGGCGGGACCCAGCAGTCGCGGGTGCAGGCGGCTGTCATTGCGCTGGAACCAGGCGTGCAACCTGACCAGCGCTACGCCGAGCGCAAAACCCACCGCGGCTCCCAGCACCGTGTCCAGGTCCGAGGCCGCCGGTACCAGGCCCGCAAAGATGCCGGCCACGATCAGCGTGCACAGCAGTGGCACGATGTATACGACAAAAGAGCTGCTGACGATGACATGTTCGGGAATGGCGATGCTGACCTCGTCGTCTACCTGGAAGCGCCCCTCGGGAAACGCCGAGGACGAGACTTTCAGCAGGTTGCGATGGCCGTCATACATGCGATTGAGAATGCCGTGCCCGCAGCCCTTGGCGGCGGAACAGCTCCCGCAGGTAGAGCGGCGGATGGTTTCGACCCAGAGCGACCCGGGCTCCACCGCGATGACGCGACCGGTTTCAGTCAACATGTCGGTATTCTATCCCAATTCGCCGGGCGTGCCCGCTGCTCTCCCGCGGCCGCGCGATGGCT
>JASJBK010000246.1 GCA_030066555.1 Halieaceae bacterium | reverse complement strand
GCGGAGCTCTATAAACTGGTCAGTGCCCACGCCAGCCCCTTCGGCTTCATGGAAGACAGCCGCGAGGATTTTGAGCGGCTGGAAACCGGCTACCGTGACGATATGGCAGCGGCGGCGGCCACCGAGCCGGAGCGTGCCGTGGATTCCAGCGCGGTGGTGATCCTGCCCAACGAGTCCTGGGCGCGCCGGGTCAGCGGTGTGTACAGTAATGACCTCGCCAACGACAATCCGGACCGCGCCCACGCGGTACTCACCGAGAAAGCCAATGGCAACTACCTGGTGAGCGTGCGCGCGCCGCTGTCGAACAAGACCGGCGCCGATGAGCTGTGCATGCGTTTCCCCACCGGCGGCGGCCGCAAGGCAGCGGCTGGCATCAACGACTTGCCCGTCGGCCAGCTCGGTGATTTCATGGATCAGTTCGCAGACTTCTATCGCCGGGAGGCCTGAATGTACAAGCTAATCATCACCGCCTGGCTGCTGGCGGCCAGCAGTCTCTCCCTGGCCCAGCAGGAATTGATCGAAATGGCGCGCCAGGACATCCGCGCCGGACGCATGGGCATGGTGGCCGCGTCCATGGACCTCACTCCAAAGCAGCAGGAGATCTTCTGGCCCCTGTACCGTGAGTACGCGGACGAGCAGGAGCAGCTGCTGGATCGGCGCATAGCGATGCTACAGAACTTCTCGAACAGCCTGGATAACATGGACGACGAGACGGCCAGGCAGATCGCGCAGGAATCCTTTGCCATTCAGCGTGCCCGCATCGAGCGCCGTGAGCGTTACTTCAGGCGCATGTCCGATGCGCTGGGTGCCGGGGTGGCGGCGCGCTTCATACAGGTGGATTCGCAGATCTCGACGCTGCTGGATTTCGAGATGGTCCAGCTCACGCCGCTGCTACAGCCGGCAGAATCAGCCACAGAGTAGGTGCAAAAAACGGCGGGCGCCCAGGGGAATGGCAGCGCCCGCTAGTCAGCCAGAGCGATCTGATTAACTCTGGTGAATTTGGCTCAGGGTGTCATTCCCCACTTCTCGTACTGCTTGGTCGATGGCGAATTCCCGGCATTCACGCTGGTCGTTCATTTCCTGCAGGGACTTCCTGCGTGTGTCCTCACAAACGATTTCCGCAGTGCGACGCAGGCGGGTATACAGGGTTTGCGCATCCTCGGCCTGGTTGAGGTTCAGGTCGGCATAGTTGACCGGCAGTGATTGGATGCTGATTTCAGGCAGGTTGGCCGTGCTGACGGCGGAAAGGCCGCTCAGGATGGTAAACGCGGCCGCGGCGATAACGGTGTTGCGGGTAGTGCGAATTTGCATGACAAGACTCCTGTTTCATGGACCTAAAGTAGGCGAGCTGCAAGCTACTGCCTGCGATCAGTGTGACAGGGTCCCGGGGGCGTTGTTCGCACTCCTGCGATGAATCGCAGCGAAACAGGGACGAGCTGAAACGCCCGTCGATGAAGCGATGGAACGCGGGGATGAGCCGTTGGCTCAGTTGCAGAAAATGATGCCGTTTTCGACAATACAGGCGTTGATGACCTCGACGACTGCGGCCCTGAACTCGGGGTCCTGCGCTACCTGTTGCCAGTTAACTTCACTCGCCTGCGCTTCTGGCACCAGTCGGTCGATGCCGAGTCCGGCGAGCAATCCGGCGGCAAAGATCAGTGCCGGGACGATATGCCTGGAAACTGTCATGGAAATACCTCGCTTGTGGTCCTCGAAGCAGTATACTCGCCGCCGCAATCAAGCAGCCTGGAGTCTGCATGCAGTATCTTGAAGCCGGTGCCGACATACGCGGCAAGGGCAGGCAGTATCGTTACGCCCTATGGCGCATCTGGAACCGAGACCTGCCGGCGGTGATGTTTATCGGTCTCAATCCCTCTACTGCAGATGCAAAAATCGACGACCCGACCCTGGTGCGTTGCATGGGCTTCGCCCGCGACTGGGGCTACGGTGGCGTCTACACCGCCAACCTGTTCGCCTACCGCGCCACCGATCCGCGGGATATGAAGGCCGCCCGCGCGCCTGTCGGCCGCGACAATGACCGGGTGATCCTGGAACTGGCCGGCAAGGTGGGGAAGGTGATTGCCGCCTGGGGGAACGATGGTGCCTATCTGGATCGCGCTGAGGCCGTGCGTGCGCTGCTCCCGGAGCTGCACTACCTGAAAATGAACCGATCGGGCCAGCCCGCCCACCCACTCTACCTGCCGAAAGGCCTGAAACCACAGCCCTGGTAGCTGTCGTCTGCGGCCATGCGCTTGGCAGCCGCTGCCACGTCCCTTGTTCCGTCCATCCGGCATAGTGATTGCATAGCATTCATAGGCCGCGGACGCGGCGGGGAGGCGGAAAACTATGAAACTCCATATCAAGCCCGAACAGGTCTACATTGCGGTGTTCTGCTTTTTTGCCGTCGGTGCCGGCTGCAAGGCCGTGGGCGAGTACGCCTATGACATGCTGGGCGCCGGAGCCGCCGACGAGGCGCCGCTGGTGGAGCCCGCCGGCACCGACGCCGAGCGGATGCACTTCCAGGTGGTGGAGCACCCGGATGGTGTACATCTGGAAGTATTGACAGCCACTCCTGTAAAGCCAGTGGACAATACCGGGGTAGAAAGGTAGAAAAGGCGCAGTATGAGTGACACCTTGAAGATTATTGCAGCGCTTAACGCTTGCCACGGAGAGCTGGCGCAGGGGCTGGTAGATGCCGGCTGCGCTGAACATTGCGGCGTTGTCGATATCCTCGAGCGTTTGCTGCAGGCCTCACACCCCGAAGAACGCATTGAAGCGGAGCAGGAACTCAAGATCCTGCGCCTCAACCTCAACCTCAACCTCAACCTCAACCTCAACCTCAACCTCAACCTCAACCTCGACCTCGACCAGTAACTCCCCGTCTATACTCGGTGATCATGTCCCTGACGCGACAGGAGGAGCGATCATGGAACTGGGAGCGTTTTCGATCAGCCTGGCAGTAAAAGACATCCAGGCTTCGCGGGAGTTTTATTCCAGGCTGGGTTTTTCCGACATGGGTGGTGTCCCGGAGGAAAACTGGTGCATCCTCAAGAACGGTAATACCGTGATCGGGCTGTTCCAGGGCATGTTTGACAGGAATATGCTCACCTTCAATCCCGGCTGGGCCCAGGACGCGTCCGAACTGGACGAATTCACCGACGTGCGGGAGATTCAGAAAGCCCTGCTGGCGAGTGGCGTCGCACTGGATATGGAAGCCGATACCAGCGGTGAGGGCCCCGCATCACTGATGCTGAAAGACCCGGACGGCAACCCGATCCTGATCGACCAGCATCGCTAGACTCACACCGCAGCGGCTGCCAAGGCGTCCTGTTCCATACGCTGGGCGAGCTGGCGGTCTATTGCCATGGAGTCGATCAGGCTGTCGAGGATTTTGCGCTCCCGGGTGCTGATGCGGCCGTTTTCCAATGAGGCTCGCAGGGCGGAGTCATAGACCTGCAGCTTCCGGAATAGCTCGTACTCGGGGGTGTCTACCGTGTTGGGCATGGCCGCATCTGTGAGCCGCTCCGCCGCGCGCTCGATGGGATTCAGGAAGAATACCAGGGCGCCGGTGCACAGCACGCCCATCACCGCCCCCAACTGGTCGGAGAGGTAGTTGCCGGCCAGTTCCGAGATCACGAAGAAGGTGGCGACGAACGCCGCGGCAATGGTGCTGCGCTTGAGGGTGCGCTTGATGCGCAGGTCGATATCAAACAGTTGCACCCGCAGCATGCCGTAGGCGACTAGCGGCACATAGAGGATCACAGCCACCTGGTAGAGCAGGGAAATGGTAATGGATAACGGATCGTGCGGATCGTCGAGCTGTTCGAAGCCGTTGCCCGCCCAGCCATAGTAGTACGCAACCAGTACTCCAAACGTGAAAGTCCACAGCAGGTCGCGGATCCCGAAGGCGAAAGTGAATGCACGGGCCCTGGCGCGGTCGGCCTCAGTTGGCGCTATGTACCAGGCGTGCACCGCGGCGGCAAAGCCCCAGGCCAGGGAAATGCAGATGACGGCATAAAAAGGTACCGCAAACTGCCTGGCGGTGGGCTCCGGAAGAAAAGGCATGGCAAGTGCAATGCCAAGCCCGCCGAACAGGATCAGGCGCCTGACGGCAACGTGCTTCAGCGGTGCCACCAGCGGTGTTTTCAGTGTCATGCCGAGGAACGGCAGGTAAACGGCAACGATCGCCCAGTCTGAGGACTGGTGCATCCAGCGTTGCAGGGTGGGCAGCCCCAGGCTCTCCAGCACGGGGTTGATGAACAGGTGGTTGTCGCCGCTGGTGAATACCGCCAGGCCGTCTATCACCAGCATGGCGATCAGGAAGCGGGAACCGCGAGTGGAGGGCGCCACGATGAAGACATACAGGGCAAAGCCCCAGGCGATAAACGCCGCTGGTATGCCTAGCCACTGGGACACCATGCGCAGCCTCCTGCCGCCACTTTCCTTGGCGTTGGGGTTATTTTTGTTGCCCTGAGTTTACCCAATGGTGTGCTCCCGCCCAACCGGGAGTAGCGATGTCCTGCGCTCGGCCAGGAGAGCGGGAAGGCCATCTGGTTCTCCGCTCGCCAATATAAACTACTCTTGCTTGAAAGCAGGGAGGGAGCATCGCCACGTGAGCGGCCGCCAGACATTGCCGGGCAGGGTCACGGTACTGCTGATCTACACGATCAGCTGTGCTGTCATTCTGCAGCTGGTGGAGGCGCTGGAGCTTTTACCGCCAGCGGCCAGCCAGTGGCTGCTGCTGGTGTTCCTGGTGCTGGCACCGGCGCTGGTGGCCTGGACAGGTTACCGCGCTTCCGTTGTTCACAGTGCCACGGGCCCGGTCGACGCCACGGGTGCCGAGGCGACCGTCTACATCGTCGGCAGCGCCCGTTTTGACACCGCCGCCCGGCAGATCAGTTTCGACGGCAAACCGGCTGATGTGCAGCCGAAGGTCTTCGACCTGATCATCTACCTGATGCGAGCCCGCGAGCGGGTGGTCAGCAAGGACGAGCTGTTTGATGCTATCTGGCCTTCGGTAGTGGTGAGCGAAGCCTCTCTCACCCAATCCATCAAGCGGGCCCGTGACCTGTTCCGGCAACACGGTTTTGATGAAGACGTGATTCGCACCGTGTCGCGGAAGGGTTACCAGTTCAGCCAGCAGGTGACTGCGGCCCAGGAACTGCCCGCAGCACAGGCGCCGGTCCTTCTGACGGTCAGGCGTCAGACCGCGATTGTCGCACTGTTGGCCCTTGCCATAGGTGCCTGGTTGCTGCCTGACACGGCGTCGGATTCCAACGCACCGCCGGCGGTCGACTACGGCGCCTCTTTGGCGGTGCTGCCGTTCAGCAACCTGTCGAATGATCCCGACTTCGCCTATTTCAGTGATGGGCTCACTGAAACAATCACCAACTCACTCACCCGGGTGCGGGGATTGCGTGTCATCGCCACCAGCTCTGCGTTCAACTACCGGGAGGGCGATGCGGATATCCCCACCATCGGTCGGCAGTTAAGGGTGGGGCACCTGGTGCAGGGCAGCGTCCAGCGCGATGATGACCAGCTGCGCATCAGCGCCAGGCTGGTACGCGTCGCAGATGGCACGCAGCTCTGGTCGCAGATCTTCAATCGCGAACTCGATGACGTTTTTACCCTGCACGACGATATTGCCCGCGCAACGTTGCAACAGATGTCGGGTATCCTGGCTGCCAGTTTGAGCCTGCCCGACAGCGCGCCCGTGATGACCGAGAACTCAAGCGATTCGGAGGCCTACCGGCTGCTGCTGCGGGGGCAGGCCCTGCGCAAGCGCGGTGCCGGCCA
>JASJBK010000031.1 GCA_030066555.1 Halieaceae bacterium | reverse complement strand
GTCACCCAGCCGCGCCAGCTCCATCGCCAGGGTCTCATTGGCGCGCACGGAATCCGGAAAGCGGTTGATAGCCACCAGGTGAAAGACGCGTCCGTTGGACCAGACCTGCACCTCGGTCGCGGTTACCAAAGTGGCCCGTAGCAGCATGACAGCCAACAGCAGCTGCAACCAGGGGCGTAGCCAGGACCAGCGGCTGCCCAGCGTAGCCAGCAAACACACCAGGGCCACAAACACACCCAGCGCTGGCAGGTAGTTGCGGTGTTCAAAGTAGAGTTCGAGCGGAAAGATCGTTGACTCCAATGCGTGCCCGATCAGGAAGAAGAGCAGGCCAAAGCCGCAGCCGCGCCAGGCGGGCAGGAGCAGCGCCCCCAGCGATGCGGCCAGTGCAGCCAGCCAGGCAAGGATCGCGACCAGCGTTGACGTGGGTTTCAGCAAACGCTCGGAAAAGGCAAAGCCGTCATGATAGAGGCCAAGGGAGGCAGGGTCGGGAGACAGCAACTGCCCGAGGTAGATCCAGAGAATTCGCGGCTGAGTGAGAATTCGCTCCCAGAGCGTGAAATCCCGTCTCTCGTAGCTCGCCTGCAGGGATTCCATACCCAGCACCAGCAAGGCAAGCGTCGCCAGGACACCCATCACCAATAGGCAGGAGTGAACGATCGCCAGGCCCCGGGTGTGCGCAGGCACCTGCTCGAGCGCACGATCTCGCGGTTGCAGCACGGCCAGTTCGATGAGCATCAGCAGCGGTATCGCCAGCAAGCCGTTTTCCTTGCTGAGGGCAGCCAGCACCACCGCTATGAGAGCCAGCAATAACCACAGCAAGCTCAGCCCTCCTGGCGAACTGCGGCGCCAGCAGAGGTAAGCCCAGCAGGACAGCACGCTGAAAAATGTCGCCAGCTGGGCCATACGCTGAACCATATAAAGTACTGTGCTGACGAACAGCGGAGCCAGCAACCAGAATGCGGTAACCCACAGGGATAGCTCGCGCTCCCTCGCGTACCCGAGCGCCCGAAACAGCTGCAGGCAAAACAGGTAGACCAACACGCCGGTCGCGGCGTGCAGAATCACATTGGTCAGCTTTGCACCGCGTACACCGCCGTCCAACAGGTACAGGTCCAGCATGAAGCTGGCCATGGACACCGGCCTGCCCAGTGGACCGGACCGGTTCTCTACCAGCACATCCGAGAAAAAGCCGTCTCCCCCAGCCAGCGCCTGCACACGCTCAAGATTGGCGGCATCGTCCAGCACTACGGGGCCGTCCAGGCCGGGCCAGTATATCCAGGTACTCAGAAGCAGCAGGGCCAGGCATGCAGTGGGCGCGAGCCAGGTAGCGCTGAACCTTCTCACTAGCGCAAGCCCTCGTCGATGCGCTGTACCGAGCGCAGGCGCATATCCCGGCGCAAGGCCTCGCCCAGTGCAGTGGCGGCCTCTCCGCGTTCGCCCCTGGCAACGTGCCAGCTGGCCAGCTGATAGTGGGGCGTCGCCGACTGCGGGCGCACAGTATGCGCCTGCAGGCTGTATTTGATCGCGAGATCGAGGTCCAGGCCGGTTTCGCCATAAAAGCGGGCCAGCAGTAGCGGGTAGCTCTGATTGTCCGGGTAACGACCGGCCAGGGTATCCATAAGTTCAAGCATCTGCTTTTCCGTTACCTGGCAATACTCAGCCAGTGTGCAGCGCAGCAGCAGGTCCATGGCGTTGACATCGGAAGGCTCCATGGAGCGCTGTCGAACAGCAGCCTGCAACTGGTCGAGCCAGCCTTGATCCGGTAGATCGGTGAACCAGCGCCCGTCGATGTACATCAGGCTGACCAGTGCCGGTATATGCATGGGGTCAAGCGTCAGCAGGTAACGGAAATAGCGTCGCGCAGCCAGCACGTGCTCGCGCGAGGCTTCCGCCTCGTCCACCTGGTCGGCCAGCCGCATCCGCAGGTTGGCGTAGTAGTAAGCCGTGCGCTCCGACTGCGGATGGTGCCGCAACTGGGTCTCGTAGAGCCGCAGCTCATCCCCCCACAGGGCACTGCGCCACAACAGGGACAGCGACACTACCAGCATGACCAGCGCCGCCGCCGGTTTCCACGCAGTCTTCGGCAAGTAGCGGCCAGTAGCGGCCACAAGCAGCAGGGCAAGCGCGATATTTCCGAGATAGCTGCGGTGCTCATACACCAGGTCGAGGGGAATGATCGTGGATTCGAGCCCGTGCGTCACCAGGAAGAAGCCAACGCAGAAAGCCGGCAGGGGGCTGCGTTTCAGCAGCGCCAGGCTGGCTACCACAGCGCCAAGCCAGGCGGACACGGCCAGGGCGGTGGTCCAGGGATCAAACCATCCGCGCGAAAGTGTTATGTCATCGTGAAACAGGCTCATGCGCGACACGTCAGGCCAGAAAAACCAGCCCGTGTAATGCCACAGCACGCGGGCCTGGGTCAGCAGACGCTCCAAAGGTGTTTCCTGGCGCCAGCTGTAGCGCTGCAGCAGCCAGTCGGGCTCGAAAACCGACAGCGCCAGCACGCCCACTGCCGGCAGCAGGCAAACGCCGGCAGCCGCGTAAGTAATCCAGCGCCGCTGCTGGCCCGCGTAGCGACCCTGGAACAACAGCACTTCCACCAGGGCGATCAAGCCAAACAGCAGAACACCGTCTTCCTTGGAATACGTGGCAGCCAGCGCCAGCAGCACCACACCGAGAAGCGCGCGCGAGAGCTCTTCAGTGCTTGCGCCGCGTTCCAGCCAGCGCAGCCGACAACTCGTGAAAAACCACAGGCCAAGGACGGCAAACAGTGTTGAGAGCTGCTCCATGCGCTGTACCGCGTACAGCACGGTAGACACCTGCATAGGGCTGAACAACCACAGCAGCGCGGCGAAGCCTGCATAGGCGTTGGCGCGAGATTCCTCAAAACGCAGGGCCGGGGCGCGAGACAGCAGGAGCTGGAGCCACCGATACAGGGCGTAGCCGATCCCCAGGTGTATCAGCAGGTTGATGCTTTTTTCTACCAGTGCGCTCTGCCCGAAAACGGCGTGGCTCACGGCGAAGGTGAACATGCTAAGCGGTCGACCGAGCGGGCCGGCGCTTGAGCTTTGTATGGCAACAATCCAGGACTGGAAACTGCCGGCGTTGAAGTCCAGTGCCTGGTTGCGTACCAGGGATGTCACTGAATCAAAGGTAAATTGTCCAAACAGGCCAGGCATGTAAAGCAGCACGCAGAGCGTGCCGGCTGCGATTAGCCAGGACCTTTTAATCATAAACAAAAAAAACCCGGGCCAGGCCCGGGTTTCCCACTGAAACAGTGTTTACGAGCGGCAGTTGGCCGGCAGGTACTTCGGCGGAACGTTGTCGCTGGTCGGGCCAGTTGCGTCGCCCGGGCGGCATACCCACTGTACCGTGCCACCGGCAGTACCGGTGAGGGACAGGGAGATAGAGTTCGCGCTGTCGTTGATGTCGCCACCCACGCCGGCGTTTACGATAACCGTAACAACACCAGAAGGATCGTAGGAAACAGAGTTAACGATCGGGGTGCCGATGTCGGTACGGATACCGGCAGCAGCAACCGTCGGCGGCAGGATGTTGTTGGCAATGAAGTATTCCGTAACGTTGGTCTTGCCTTCACCCAGCAGAGCGATAGGCTCGGACATCTTGGCACGGATGGTGTAATCCTGGTACGCGGGCAGGGCCACGGCAGCCAAAATGCCGATGATCGCGATAACGATCATCAGTTCGATCAGGGTAAAACCCTTTTGGACTTGCTTGTTCATGTTTCGTCTCCTGAAAAGACTGATGTGTTTACTCTTAATTTAAGCCCGGTGATTCCGATCCGGACGTGCCGGGCTTAATCCCAGCAACACCCGATATAAAGCACAGCTTGTGCCAACTTTTCACACTTTCTTGAAATATTCCTTTTTATTCAATAAATTCAATAGCTTATTGCCAATCTAGCCGCGACTAGCGACTTTTAACAACCTGCGTCATCCCGGCCCTCTCGCGTCAATGACTGACAATCCTTGTCAGTGTGTGACCGGCTACTCGCTCCGAAGCGGACACTCTGTGACAGACCGCAAAAATCGGGAGATTGGACACTGTAAGGCCGCATATAGGGGGGGTATACTCGAGCGAGTACCAGGTATTAGGCGGCGGCAGAACCGTCACTACTGATCGCGACAGGTTGTTGACCATCATACAACCGACACAGAACGATTGAAGACCTAATAAAGAGCGATAACGAGTACCAGAGTCGGACATGACAAATAAGCCCCCAACCCAGCTCAGCGGCCTGGCAGGTCGTCTTGTAGCAGACGGTCTTCTAGAGGCAGAGGATGCCCAGACCGCGCTGTCGGAGTCGGCTCGTGAAAAGTCACAGTTTGTCTCCCACCTGGTAGAGAACGAATACATCGCCGGCCAGAAGCTGGCGGAAATGGCGTCGGAAGAGTTCGGGGTACCACTGTTTGACATCACGGCTTTCAACCTCGAAGCCATACCCAAGGACCTGGTGTCGCCAGGTCTGGCCGTCAAACACCATGCCCTGCCCCTGTTCCGCCGCGGCAACCGCCTGTATATCGCCGTATCAGATCCCACCAACCTGTCAGCCCTGGATGAAATCAAGTTCCACACCGGTATCAATACCGATGCGGTGCTGGTCGAAGAAGCAGCGCTGTCAGCGGCCATCGGCACCTGGGCAGATGCGGAAGACTCCTTTGGTGGTGACCTCGGCGACCTTGATGATGCCGGCCTCGAGGACCTGGATGTCGAAGCCGTTGATGAAGACGGCGGCGGCGCGGCCGATGACGGCGGCAGCGTCGACGAGACCCCGGTGGTGCGCTTCGTCAACAAGGTTCTGTTGGACGCTATCAAGAGCGGCGCCTCGGACATTCACTTCGAACCTTATGAAAAGGTCTACCGGGTGCGCTTCCGTACTGACGGCATTCTTCACGAGGTGGTGAGGCCGCCTGCCAACCTGGCTGGCCGCCTGGCCGCGCGCCTCAAAGTCATGTCGCAGATGGACATCTCAGAGCGACGCGTGCCCCAGGACGGCCGTATCAAGATGCGCGTGTCCAAGAACCGCGCCATCGATTTCCGCGTGAATACACTGCCGCTGCTGTTCGGCGAGAAAATCGTGCTGCGGATCCTCGACCCCTCCAGCGCCCAGATGGGTATCGACATGCTGGGCTACGAGGACTTCCAGAAGGACTTGTACATGCAGGCCCTGGAACAGCCGCAGGGCATGATCCTGGTAACCGGTCCCACCGGATCGGGTAAGACCGTATCGCTGTATACCGGCCTCAATATCCTCAATACCCCCGAGCGAAATATCTCCACCGCCGAAGACCCGGTGGAAATCAACCTCGAGGGGATCAACCAGTGCCACGTGAACCCGAAGGTGGGCCTGACCTTTGCCGAGGCCCTGCGCTCATTCCTGCGCCAGGATCCGGACATCATCATGGTCGGTGAGATTCGCGATCTCGAGACCGCGGAAATCGCCATCAAGGCAGCCCAGACCGGCCACATGGTGATGTCGACCCTTCACACCAACAGCGCCGCGGAAACTATTACCCGCCTGCTCAACATGGGTGTACCGCCGTTCAACCTGGCGACCTCGGTCAACCTGATTATCGCCCAGCGCCTCGCCCGCAGGCTGTGCAAGGAGTGCAAGGAGCCGGCCGATCTGCCGGAAAATGTGCTCAAGGAAGAAGGCTTCACTGACGAGATGATCAAGGAAGCCACCATCTTCAAGCCAGTAGGCTGCTCCAAGTGTGCCAACGGCTACAAGGGCCGCGTGGGCGTCTACGAGGTCGTGCGCATCACCCCGTCGATCGCGCGCATCATCATGGAGGAAGGCAACTCCATCGAGATTGCCGACAAGGCTCGCGAGGAAGGCTTTAATGACCTGCGCATGTCAGGCTTGCGCAAGGCCATGGCTGGCGAAACCAGCCTGGAAGAAATCAACCGGGTTACCACGGACTAAACGGAACTCTCTCAACAGGACAGGCAAGCAACGGATCAGGCTATGGCTACCAGCGCATCGAAAGGACAGATCTTCACCTGGCAGGGCACCGACAAGCAGGGCCGCACCACCAAGGGCGAGATTGAATCGGTCAGCCTTGCCATGGCCAAGGCGCAGCTGCGTCGCCAGGGCATCAAGCCAAAGACCGTCAGGAAGAAGGCCCAGCCGCTGTTCGGCAGCGGCGGCAAGAAGATCAAGCCGATGGATATCGCGATCTTCACCCGCCAGCTGGCCACCATGATGAAAGCCGGTGTGCCGCTGGTCCAGAGCTTCGACATCGTGGGTGAGGGCCTGGAGAACCCGAGCATGCGCGAGGTGGTCGCCAGTATCAAGACTGACGTTGCCTCCGGTACCGGCCTGTCTGTGGCGCTGGAAAAATACCCCCAGTATTTCGATGAACTGTTCGTGAGCCTGGTGGCCTCCGGTGAGACCTCGGGTACGCTGGAAACCATGCTCGACCGGGTCGCGACCTACAAGGAGAAATCCGAGGCGCTGAAGGCCAAGATCAAAAAGGCAATGACCTACCCGATCGCCGTCGTCGTTGTCGCCCTGATAGTGACCGCACTGCTGCTGATCAAGGTGGTCCCGCAGTTTGCCGAGACCTTCTCGTCATTCGGGTCCGAGCTGCCCGCCTTTACCCTGTTTGTACTGAACATCTCCAATTTCACCCAGGACTGGTGGTTCATCATCCTGGTGGGGATCATCATCACGGTGGCCGTGTACAAGGAAGTTCACAAACGATCCTTTGCCTTCCGGGAAGCCCAGGACAAGCTTATGCTGAAGGCGCCTATCGTCGGTGACATCGTCTATAACTCGGTGGTGGCGCGCTTCTCCCGCACCCTGGCGACGACGTTCGCCGCCGGTGTGCCACTGGTTGACGCCCTGGAATCTGTAGTAGGCGCAGCCGGCAGCATTCCCTATGCCAAGGCCATTCGCCAGATCAAGGACGACGTGACCACCGGTTCGACGCTGTACAATTCGATCGGCTCTACCGGCATGTTCCCGCTGATGCTGCTGCAGATGGTGTCCATCGGTGAGGAATCCGGTGCCCTCGACGAGATGCTGGAAAAAGTCGCCAGCTACTACGAGGACGCTGTCGACAACTCCGTAGACAGCCTCAGCTCGCTGATGGAACCGCTGATCATGTCAG
Source organism: Halieaceae bacterium (assembly GCA_030066555.1). Classification (GTDB taxonomy): domain Bacteria; phylum Pseudomonadota; class Gammaproteobacteria; order Pseudomonadales; family Halieaceae; genus JANQIO01. The sequence continues at coordinate 31,501 of JASJBK010000031.1, read as the reverse complement.
TACTGGGGGTCCTGGTCGGTGGTCTCATGATCGCCATGTACCTGCCCATCTTCATGCTGGGCTCGGTCATCTAAAAGCCGGCTGACACCAGCTCCCAATGGCTCTTGTCGATGCGCTGAACCAGCAGCCGCTGCTGCTGTATGTATTCCTGCTGCTGCTCGGCCTCACCGTGGGCAGCTTTCTCAACGTGGTCATCTACCGCATCCCCGCCATGATCGAGCGCGAGGAGACCGCCTACTGCACCGCTCTGCTGGAAGACAAGCCCCAGCCTGAGACCGAGACCTTCAACCTCGCAACACCCGGGTCGCGCTGTCCCCATTGCGGACACGCCATTCGCCCCTGGGAGAACATCCCGGTGCTGAGCTGGCTGCTGCTGCGCGGCCGCTGCAGCAACTGCGGGGCCGGCATTTCCATGCGCTATCCCATTATCGAGGCCAGCACCGGTGTACTGACGGTGCTGCTGGGCCTGCAGTTCGGCGGCATGAGCGTGGCACTGATCATGGCGCTGCTGTTCACCTGGGCCCTGCTGGCACTGACCATGATCGATATCGACACCATGTTGCTGCCCGATGCGATTACCCTGCCCCTGCTGTGGCTGGGCCTGCTGGTCAACCTGTTCGGCCTGTTTGCACCCCTGCAGGACGCGGTGATCGGTGCCATGGCCGGCTACGGGGTGCTGTGGAGCGTGTTCTGGCTGTTCAAGCTCTTCACCGGCAAGGAAGGCATGGGCTACGGTGACTTCAAACTGCTGGCGGCGCTGGGCGCCTGGCTCGGTTGGCAGGCGCTGCCGATGATCATCCTGCTGTCGTCCTTCGTTGGGGCCGTGCTCGGCATCGTCGTCATGCTGCTTCAGAAGCGCGGCAAGGACGTGCCGATGCCCTTCGGGCCCTATCTCGCCATCGCCGGCTGGATCGCGCTGGTGTGGGGTAACGACATCATGGCCTGGTACTGGGCCAACTTCACTACCGCGCAGGCGGGCTAGCGCCTGTGCCGGCAGACAAGCCAGTCGTCGGGGTCACCGGCGGCATCGGCAGCGGCAAGACTGCGGTCACCGACTACCTGCAGGCACTGGGGATTACCGTGGTCGATGCCGACCTCGCCTCGCGGGTAATCATGGAACCCGGCCGACCCGCCCTGGATGCCGTAGCCGAGCGCTTTGGCAACGACATCCTGCTACCGGACGGCCAGCTCGACCGCGCCGCACTGCGCCGCATTGTGTTCGCCGATCCCGAACAGCGCCGCTGGCTGGAGCAGCTAACCCACCCGCTGATCGGCGAGGAAATCCGGCACCAGCTCGGCGCCGCCGCATCGCCCTACGCGGTGCTGTCATCGCCGTTGCTGTTGGAAACCGGCCAGAAAGACCTGTGCGACATGATTGTGGTGGTGGATGTTTCTGAGGCTGTGCAGCTCGAACGCACCATGCGTCGGGATGACAACAATGAAGACCAGGTGCGGCGCATCATGGCGGCACAGCTGGCGCGGGAGCAGCGGCTGGCGGGCGCTGACCGGGTGATCGATAACAGCGGTTCGCTGGAAGCGCTGCACAGTCAGCTAGACCAGCTACACGCCGAGCTGCTGGAGCGCTACGCCAATCCGTAAACCGGCTCAGAGGGCCAGGCAAGCCTCAACAATGGGCTGGTTGGCGGCGGGAAAATCAAAGTCGGCCAACGAGGCCGGGGCACACCAGGCCAGCGGCTGGCCCTCACGGCCCAGCGGCTCCCCGCTGAAACCATCGATCAGCCAGACGTCGAGGAACACTTCCTTGTCGGTGTAGTCGTGATGCACCTCGATCAACGCGCGACAGGACGTCACGCGGATACCCAGCTCTTCGTGCAGCTCGCGATCCAGCGCCGCCTCAACACTTTCCCCAGGCTCGACCTTGCCGCCGGGAAACTCCCACAGCCCCCCCTGGTGGGACTCGGTGTGGCGCTTGCTGATGAGAATATCGCCGGCGGGACCGAGAATGACCCCGACTGCAACGTGGACCCGTGACATCAGGTACGATACTCCGCGTTGATGCGCACGTAGTCGTAGGAGAGGTCGCTGGTCCACACGGTCGCCCCGGACTCGCCACGATTCAGCAATACGTGGACGCGAATATCCGTGGGAGACATGGCAGCCACACCCTGCTCCTCCGAATAGCCCGCCGCACGCCCGCCGTTCTCGGCGATCAACACGTCATTGATCCTGAGTTCAATCCGGTCGACATCGAGCCCCGGCACATCGGCACGGCCGATCGCCGCCAGCAGCCGCCCCCAGTTGGGATCGCTGGCAAACAGGGCGGTCTTCACCAGCGGTGAGTGGGCAATGGTGTAGGCCACTTCCAACGCCTCGGCTTCACTGGCTGCAGCAGCCACCTCTACCGCCACAAATTTGCTGGCGCCCTCGCCATCCCGTACCAGGGCCTGGGCGAGTTCCAGGGCCAGGGACTGCAGTGCCTCGCGCAGGACCGGCAGGCGCGGGTCGCCGGCCTCGGTCAGCAGCGGATTGCCCGCCGCCCCGGTGGCGACCAGCATGGCGGCATCGTTGGTGGAGGTATCCCCATCTACCGTGACCCGGTTGAAGGAGTGCTCCACCACCTCCGACCAGAGCGACTGCAGCAGGCCGGCGTCGACCGCCGCGTCGGTGGCGAGAAACGCCAGCATGGTCGCCATGTTGGGCTTGATCATGCCGGCGCCCTTGGCCATACCACTCAGGGTGACTGTCACGCCGTCGAGATCTACCTGGCGGGAAGCGGCCTTGGGTCGGGTATCTGTGGTCATGATGCCTTCCGCAGCCGGCCACCACTGGTCATCGGCAAGGCCCGCCAGCGCCGCCGGCAAAGCGGCGGTGATGGTAGCTACCGGCAGGGGTTCGCCGATCACCCCGGTAGAAAACGGCAACACCGCTTCCGGTGTGACGCCGGCCTCGCCGGCCAGCGCCACACAGCAGGCGAGTGCATCGGCAAGCCCGGGCTGGCCGGTGCCGGCGTTGGCATTGCCGGTATTCACCAGGAAATAGCGGGGTGCGGAGGCCTGCAGGTGGGCTCGCGCAAGCTGCACAGGGGCCGCGCAGAACGCATTGCGGGTAAAGGTAGCGGCCACGTTCGAGCCCTCGGCGAGCTCGAGCAATACCAGGTCCAGCCGGCCCGGCGTCTTGATACCAGCACTAATCGCGGCCAGGCGCAGCCCCGCTACCGGCAGGGCGCTCGCCTCGTCAGAGGCGGCCACAGCACTGCTTGTATTTTTTACCGGACCCGCAGGGGCAGGGCTCGTTGCGACCTACCTTGGGCTGTTCGCGCACAAAGGGCTGTTCGGACGCCGGCATGGCGCCCGGTTGGCCAGGCTCTGCAGCCGCTGCCTCCTCGGCCAGCGCCGAGGCCTCGGCGTGCTGGTAGGCAAGCTTCTCGCGGGCCGCTTCCTCGCGCCGCTTCTGTTCCAGCAATTCCGCTTCGTCGCGCCGTTGGATCTGCACATGGCAGAGGAAGCGGGTCACCTCGAACTTGAGGTTTTCCAGCAGCCGCTGGAACAGCTCGAAAGACTCGCGCTTGTATTCCTGTTTGGGGTTCTTCTGGGCGTAGGCGCGCAGTCCGATGCCCTGGCGCAACTGGTCCATGGTCGCCAGGTGCTCTTTCCACAGGGTGTCCAGCACCTGCAGCATGATCTGCTTTTCCAGCCGCCGCATGTCGGGCCCCACGTCATCGCACTTGGCCTGGTAGGCCTCGGCAACGGCGGCATCGATGCGCTCACGCAGGCCTTCCTCGGCCAGGTTGTCGTCCTCGTCCAGCCACTGCTGTACCGGCAGCTTGATGGCGAACTCCGACTCCAGCTGGCGCTCGAGGCCGGACACATCCCACTGCTCCTCGAGGCTCATTGGTGGAATGAACTCGCTGATGGCGTCGTTGAGTACGTCGCTGCGCACCGCGGCAATGGTCTCGGAGATGTCCTCGGCGTCCAGCAGGTCATTGCGCTGCTGGTAGATCACCTGGCGCTGGTCGTTGGCGACGTCGTCGTATTCCAGCAGCTGCTTGCGCACGTCGAAGTTGCGGCCCTCCACCTTGCGCTGGGCCTTCTCGATGGCGTTGGTGACCATACGGTGCTCGATGGCCTCGCCCTTTTCCATACCCAGCGCCTGCATGAAGTTCTTGACCCGGTCAGAGGCGAAGATCCGCATCAGGTTGTCTTCCAGCGACAGGTAGAAGCGCGAAGCGCCAGGGTCACCCTGGCGACCGGCACGGCCGCGCAGCTGGTTGTCGATACGCCGGGATTCATGGCGCTCGGTACCAAAGATGTGCAGGCCACCCGCGGCCAGCACCTGGTCGTGACGTTCCTGCCAGGCGCTCTTGATGGCAGCGACCTTATCGTCGGCGGGGCTCTCCAGCGCCTTTACCTCGGCCTCCCAGTTACCCCCCAGCACGATGTCGGTACCGCGGCCCGCCATGTTGGTGGCGATGGTCACGGTACCCGGCACACCGGCCTGGGCGATGATGTGCGCTTCCTTCTCATGGAACTTGGCATTCAGCACCTGGTGCTGGATTTTGGCCTGCTTGAAACGGCGCGACATCTCCTCGGAGGTCTCGATGGAGGCAGTACCGACCAGCACCGGGGCGCCGCTGTCGATGCAGGTCTTCACATCTTCGACGATGGCGTCGTACTTCTCATCGACCGACAGGTAGACCAGGTCGTTGTAATCGGTGCGCTGGGTAGCGACGTTGGTGGGAATCACCACCACCGGGAGGGCGTAGATCTGGCGGAATTCAAAGGCCTCGGTGTCGGCGGTACCGGTCATGCCGGCCAGTTTGCCGTACAGGCGGAAGTAGTTCTGGAAGGTGGTGGAGGCCAGGGTCTGGCTCTCGCTCTGGATGGATACCCCTTCCTTGGCCTCGATGGCCTGGTGCAGGCCCTCTGAGAGGCGCCGGCCCGGCATGGTGCGGCCGGTGTGCTCGTCGATCAGCACCACCTGGCCGTCCTGCACGATGTACTCGATATCGCGGTTGAACAGCGCGTGGGCACGCAGCGCCGAGTGCACGTGGTGCAGCAGGTTGAGGTTGGTGGCGGCGTACAGGCTGTCGCCCTCTTCCAGCAGCTTTTCCCGCACCATCAGGTCTTCCACGAACAGGTGGCCAGCTTCAGTCAGCTCCACCTGGCGCAGCTTCTCGTCGATGCTGTAGTGGCCCTCGAGCCCCTCATCGTCGAGCTTCAGCTCCGGAATGATGCGATTGATGCGCTTGTACAGCTCGGAGCTGTCTTCGGCGGCGCCGGAGATAATCAACGGGGTGCGGGCCTCGTCGATGAGGATCGAGTCCACCTCGTCGACGATCGCAAAGGCCAGCCCACCTTGCATCTGGTCTTCCTGCATGAAGGCCATGTTGTCGCGCAGGTAGTCGAAGCCGAACTCGTTGTTGGTGCCATAGATGATGTCGGCCTTGTAGGCCGCCAGCTTGTCCACCGGGTTCTGGCCGGAGCGAATCACACCGACCTCGAGGCCCAGGAAGCGGTACAGGGGGCCCATCCAGTCAGCGTCACGACCGGCCAGGTAGTCATTCACCGTGACCAGGTGTACCGCATTACCGGTCAGCGCATTCAGGTAGGCGGGCAATGTGGCCACCAGGGTCTTACCCTCACCGGTGCGCATCTCGGCAATCTTGCCCTCGTGCAGGGTGATACCACCGATCAGCTGCACATCAAAATGGCGCATGCCAAGGGTGCGCTCGCCGGCTTCGCGCACCACCGCGAAGGCCTCTGGCAACACCTTGTCGAGGCTCTCGCCGTCGGCGATGCGCTGCTTGAACTCATCGGTCTTGGCGCGCAGCTGCTCGTCGCTGAGGGCCGCTGTGGATTCAGTCAGCTCATTGATCTTCTTGACCACCTTGCGCATGCGCTTCAGCTCGCGGTCATTGCTGCTGCCGAATATGGCTTTCAGAAACTTGGAAATCATGGGACCCGTTCAGTGTTCGTTTGGGGGTATGGTTTTGGGTATATAGGGACGCCGAGACGGATTTTCATCCGCTCGGCAAAGATTTTAACTGGAAATTGGGGTCAGCGCCGGGTTCGGCGCACGTAAGTTGCGGGGTCGACGGGGCGGCCGTTCTTGTAGACCTCGTAGTGCACATGCGGGCCGGTGGAACGGCCGCTGGAGCCCATGTGCGCAACAACCTGGCCCTTGCTGACGATATCGCCGACCTTGACCAGGTTTTCCTTGTTGTGGGCGTAGCGGGTGGAATAGCCCCCGCCGTGGTTGATCTCGACCATTTCGCCGTAGCCGTAGCGCTCGCCGGACCAGGTGACTACGCCACCGGCCACTGCGATGATGTCGGAGCCCAGCTTGCCGGCGAAGTCGACGCCGCTGTGCATCATCTGCTGGCCGTTGAAGGGATCCTTGCGCTGGCCGAAGGGTGATGACATCCAGCCTTTCTTGATAGGGCGCCCGGACAGGAACAGATCCTTCTGCAGCTGACGGTTGGACAGCACGGCCTGCAGGAAATCTAGTTGCTGTTCGCGATCAGCGATACGGGCCTCAAGGTCGCCCATTTCAGAGGCCAGGGTGGACGGCATGGCAATATAGCCCTCACCTTCCTGTCCGGTACTCAACGGGCCACCCAGGGCCGGGGTGCGACTGAAATCAAACTCACCATCGTCGAGGCCGGCCAGGCCGGTGAGGCGGGTGCCCATGGCATCCAGGCGCACCAGGCGCGCTTCCATTTCGGCGACGGTCAGGGAGATCGACTGCAGGCGGCGCTCAGCGTCGGCGCGCAGCTCAGCGATGGCCTCGTTCTGGGCCTCGACCTCGTCCTGCAGGGGAACCAATGTGGTGGGTACGCCGACACCCTGGGCAATCTGGTAGCCGAGGCCCACCATACCCAGCGGCAGGCCGATCGCACACAGTGACAACACTGTGCGAGACCACTTCCCGAGCGCGATAACCCGGGAGGCACCCAGCCTCTTGTCGACGAGAATGATCTTCATTTATCGGTCACTATCCCCAGAGAGCGTGAATATTCTCATAAGTGTTTGTGAAATACTACGACCTAAATGGCCTGCTGTGACCTGCCAAAGCCACCAAAAAGCCTCGAAATTTCAGCGTTTTGGGACCTCTTTCACACAAATTAAGCGCCTACTAACGTTTTCGGCGCCAACAGGGCCCGACTTTAGGCGGGAAATGGACAGTGGGAAGGTAACGGCCGGGTTGCGGGCGCAACCCGGCCGCGCGGCAGCGGAGCCGGTGAAGGCAAGGGGTCAGCCTGGGCCGACCCGCCGCCGCGGGGTCGTGCTGGCCCGGCCCGTCAGGGCCGCAGCACTGCTACCACCGGGGCCTTCGACCCGGCTTCAGTCTGCCTGCCGGCGCAGGAAGGCGGGAATGTCGAAGTAGTCTTCCTGGCCCACGGCTGCCGCCAGGCCCTGCTCCACACTCGCTTCCGCGGATACCGGCGCGTCCTCGGAGCTTGCCCGGCGACGGGGCGGCGCTTCCGCAGGGTCAGGCTGCTTGGGCGTGTTGTCGACCACCTGCAGGGGAGCCGAGCGAACGGCTTCCGAGCCGAGCCCGGTGGCCACCACCGTGACCTTGAGGTCATCAGCCATATCCGGGTCGATCACCGTACCGACCACCACCGTGGCATTGTCGGAGGCAAAATCCTCCACCGCGTCACCCACCTCGGAGAACTCGCCCAGGGACAGGTCGAGACCCGCAGTGATATTCACCAGGATGCCGCGGGCACCCTCCAGGTTGATATCCTCCAGCAGCGGGCTGCGGATGGCAGCCTCAGCGGCTTCGCGAGCACGGTTCTCACCCCGCGCACCGCCGGTGCCCATCATGGCCATACCCATTTCCGACATCACCGTGCGCACGTCGGCGAAGTCGACGTTGATCATTCCGGGACGGATGATCAGATCGGCAATGCCCTGAACAGCGCCCAGCAGCACGTCGTTGGCTTCCTTGAAGGCTTCCAGCAGTGACGTGCTCTTGCCCAGCACCTCCAACAGCTTCTCGTTGGGGATGGTGATCAGTGAGTCGACATGCTGATGCAGGTCCTTCATGCCCTCATTGGCGATCGCCGTGCGCTTCTTGCCTTCAAACATGAAGGGCCGGGTGACGACCGCCACTGTGAGGATGCCCATCTCCCGTGCCACTTCCGCCACCACCGGGGCAGCACCAGTGCCGGTGCCACCACCCATGCCGGCGGTGATGAAGACCATGTCGGCACCGCGCAGCGAATCGCTGATACGATCGCGGTCTTCCATGGCGGCTGCACGGCCGATATCCGGGTTCGCGCCAGCACCGAGGCCCTTGGTGATATCACCACCCAGTTGCAGCACGGTGCGGGCATCCACATCGTTGAGCGCCTGGGCATCGGTATTGGCACAGATGAAATCAACGCCATCAACTTTGTTGTCGATCATGTGCTTGACGGCGTTGCCGCCACCGCCTCCCACGCCGATCACCTTGATGACGGCACTCTCTGGTACGTTGTCAATCAGTTCAAACATTTCCAGTTTCTCCCCTTTTCGGAATATGACGGTGCGGGCACCGCCGCTTACTACCAGGCCTCTCGGCCATTAAAAATTGTTTTTGAACCAGCCCTTGAGACGCTCGAGAGCGCCCGGCTCGGCCGGCCCCCGCGCCGCCGGTCGCGGCACCGTGTCATCCTGGCGTGCGGCCCCGTACTGCAGCAGGCCCACACCGGTGGAATAGATGGGGTTGCGGACGATGTCCGTGAGCCCGGTCACCGTCTGCGGGAAACCGACCCGCACCGGCATATGGAAAATCTCCTCGGCCAGTTCCACCACGCCCTCCATCTTGGAGGTGCCGCCGGTGAGCACGATGCCCGCCGGCACCAGGTCTTCAAACCCGGAACGGCGCAGCTCCGCCTGCACCAGCGTGAACAGCTCGTCGTAGCGGGGCTCCACCACTTCCGCCAATGCCTGCCGTGACAGGTCACGGGGCGGCCGGTCGCCCACGCTGGGCACCTTGATCGTCTCGTCGGCACCCGCCAGCTGGGTCAGCGCGCAGGCGTATTTGATCTTGATTTCCTCGGCGTGCTGGGTCGGCGTACGCAGCGCCATGGCAATGTCATTGGTGACCTGGTCACCGGCAATCGGGATCACCCCGGTATGGCGGATCGAGCCCTCGGTAAAGATGGCGATGTCGGTGGTCCCGCCGCCGATGTCCACCAGGCAGACACCCAGCTCCTTCTCATCTTCGGTCAGCACCGCGTAGCTGGAGGCCAGTTGCTCGAGGATGATGTCTTCCACATCGAGGCCGCAGCGGCGAATACACTTCTCGATGTTCTGGGAGGCATTGGTGGCACAGGTCACCAGATGAACCTTGGCCTCCAGGCGCACACCGGACATGCCCAGCGGCTCCTTGATACCCTCCTGGTTATCGATCACGTACTCCTGGGGCAGGATGTGCAGCACCCGCTGGTCCGCGGGGATGGCCACCGCCTGGGCGGCATCAATTACCCGCTCCACATCCAGCGCGTAAACCTCGCGGTCGCGAATCGCGACGATGCCGTGGCTGTTAAGGCTGCGGATGTGGCTGCCGGCGATACCCACATACACCGAGTGGATCTGGCAACCCGCCATCAGTTCGGCTTCCTCGACTGCGCGCTGGATGGACTGCACCGTGGACTCGATGTTGACCACCACGCCCTTCTTGAGCCCCTTGCTGGGGTGCGAGCCGATGCCCACCACCTCGATCGTGCCGTCACCGGCAATTTCACCGACGATCGCGACGACCTTGGAGGTGCCGATATCCAGCCCCACGATCATCTTCCGGTCCTGTGCGCTCCCCATGAGCCCCTCTCCCTCGGTCCTATGTCTCTTGTTTGTTATCTGTTCGCCAGGCCACCGCCGCGCCCTGGCTGTAGCGCAGGTCGACCCGCGCCAGTTCATCCCACCGCGCCGCCAGCCGCGAGCGATAGATGGCGGCCAGCCGCAGCAGTTTCTGATCCAGCGCGTCGCGGCCGAATACCAGCTCACCGCCATCCGCGAGCTGCGCGGTCAAGCCTCCGCGCCCACTCATGTTCAGGTCAGTAACCTTGAGGCCCAGCGGCTGCAGGTGTTCCTGCACCAGCATGTACTGGGTCATCAGCTCGCCCTGGCTGCCTTCCGGCCCGGACAGCCTGGGCAGGCCGGTAAGCCTCTGGATATTGCCGGGGCGGAACACCTCGCCGGCGTGGTTGAGGTAGGCATCTGCCCCCCAATGGGCAATAGCCCGTTGTTCCACCACCTGCACCTCGATACTGTCGGGCCACTGGCGCCGCACCACGGCGCGATGCACCCAGGGCAACCCTTCCAGCGGTTCGCGAATCGTCTGCAGGTCAGTCCACAGGAAGCCGCCGCTGATCGAGTCACTGATCACTGCCATCAGCTCTTGCCGGGAAAGTTGCTGGACATCGCCGGTCACCACCACGCGGTTGACCGGCAGCGATAGCAGGTACCAGCTCGCCACCCCGAGCAGCGACAGCAGGCCGCAGCCGAGGCTGGCCGCCAGCAGTCGACGCAGCCACTGCCCGCCACGCCATACGCGGGGCCGGGGGGCCAGCTTGCGAGTCGCGCCAGTGGCCATCAGTCCTCCAGGCTCAGGCAGGCGATACTGCCCACCAGGTCGTTGAATTCGAGGCCGCGGGCGGCGGCGGCCATGGGTACCAGACTGTGGCTGGTCATGCCCGGTACCGTGTTCACTTCCAGTAGCTGGAAACTGCCATCGGGCTCGCGCATGAAATCGACGCGCCCCCACACCCGACAATCCAGCGAGCGAAAGGCCGCCAGCGCCAGGGCCGCCAGCTCGCCCTCTTCGGCCTCGGACAGACCGCAGGGACACAGGTAGCGAGTGCTGTCCGACAGGTACTTGGCCTCGTAGTCGTAGAAGGCATTGTCGGTCTCAACCCGGATCGCCGGCAGCACTTCGCTACCGAGTATGGCCACCGTGTACTCGGGACCGCGAATCAGGCGCTCGGCGATCAGCGGGCCGTACTGGCGACTGTCGCGCCAGGCCGCCTGGAGTTCCGCCGCCGTCTCGACACCACGGGTACCGATACTGGAACCACCGGCGGCGGGCTTCACAAAGGCGGCGCCAAGATCACTCATGACGGCCTGCCAGTCGGTGTCCTCGTCGAGGTCGACAAATGCCTGGGTCGGCAGGCCCAGCCCCCGCCACAGCCGCTTGCAGCGCGGCTTGTCCATTGCCAGCGCCGAGGCCAGCACACCGGAGCCCGTGTACGGCAGCCCCAGGGTTTCCAGCATGCCCTGCACGGTGCCGTCTTCGCCGCCGGCGCCGTGCAGTACGATGAACACCAGCTCACTGCGTGGCAGCGCCTGCCACCAGTTCGGGTCGGCGGGATCCAGTCGAGTAACCCGGGCGCCCAGTGTTTCCAGTGCGCCTGCCACGGCAGCCCCGCTGTCCAGGGATACGTCCCGCTCCGGGGAGTTACCGCCCAGCAACACGGTCACCGACAAATCCTTGAGATGCGCCAGGTTCATGCAACACCCCTGGCAAAATCATGGGTGCGCAGGCTCTCCGCTACCATGGCGACGTTGCCGGCACCCTGGGTCAGTACCACGTCACCGGGCTCCAGCAGGTCGGCCAGCACGCTGGGAACCGCCTCGCGCTCGTCGACGTAGATGGGGTCGAGCTGACCGCGCTGGCGAATCGAACTGGCCAGGGCGCGGGCATCGGCACCGGCAATCGGCGCCTCTCCAGCGGGGTAGACGTCCAGCAGCAACAGCATATCGGCGCCGCCCAGCACCTTGACGAAATCGTCATACAGATCGCGCGTGCGGGAGTAGCGGTGCGGCTGGAAAATCATCACCAGCCGCTGGTCCGGCCAGGCCTGGCGGGCCGCCGCGATGGTGGCGTCGAGTTCGGTGGGGTGGTGGCCGTAATCATCTACCAGCACCGCGCTGCCTTCCGGCAGTGCCAGCTCACCCAAAATCTGGAAGCGACGGCCGACACCCTGGAAGCGCTTTAGGCCTTCGACGATGGCGGCATCATCCAGGCCCTCATCGCAGGCGACCGCAATGGCTGCGGTGGCGTTGAGCACGTTGTGCAGGCCGGGCATGTTGAGCTCCAGCTCCAACACCGCCCCACTCGGCCGCTGCACGGAAAAGCGCGTTGTCAGGGCGCGCTTGTCGACCTCAACAATGCGATAGTCGGCAGCCTCTTCGAAACCGTAGGTCAGCGTGGTGCGGCCCACTTCGTCGAGCAGACCTGCAATTACCGGGTCATCGATGCAGAGCACCGCCACGCCATAGAACGGCAGGTTGTGCAGGAAGCCGATAAACGTATCACGCAGCTGGTTGAAGTCACCGCCGTAGGTCTCCATGTGATCGGCTTCGATATTCGTCACTACCGACACCATCGGCTGCAGGTGCAGGAAGGAGGCATCACTCTCGTCTGCCTCGGCAATCAGGAAGCGGCTGGCGCCGAGCTGGGCGTTGGTGCCGGCGCTGTTCACCAGGCCGCCGATCACGAAGGTCGGGTCGAGACCCGCCTCGGCAAAGATCGAGGCGATCAGGCTGGTTGTGGTGGTCTTGCCGTGGGTGCCCGCCACGGCAATCCCGTGCCGATAGCGCATCAGCTCGGCGAGCATTTCCGCTCGCGGCACCACCGGGATGCGCGCGCTGCGAGCTGCCACCAGTTCCGGGTTGTCCTCGGCGACGGCGCTGGAAATGACCACCACGTCGGCGCCCTCGACCTGGGCGCTGTCGTGGCCGATCGCCACCGGGATTCCCAGCTGGCGCAGGCGCGCAGTCACCGCGCCGTCGCGAATATCGGAACCGGTCACCGCATAGCCCAGGTTCAGCAACACCTCGGCAATACCACTCATACCGGCGCCGCCGATGCCGATCATATGGATGCCCTTGATGCGCCGCATTTCCGGCACCTGGAACAGGCTATCAGCGGCCACGGCGCACCTCCTCGCAGATATCTGCGACATCGGCAGTGGCGGCCGGACTGCCGGCGGCCAGCGCCGAGTGGGCCATGGCCGACAGGCGTTCCGGCGCGCCGGCCAGCTCGGCGACCAGGCCGGCAACGGCATCCGCTGTCATCTCGGCCTGCGGCATGACGATGGCGCCACCGGCTTCGGCCAGCCAGGCGGCATTGTGGGCCTGGTGATCGTCAATGGCGTTGGGCAGCGGTACAAGAATGGCGGGGCGGCCGATAATGGTGAGCTCGGCGAGGGTCAGGGCGCCGGCCCGGCACAGCACCAGGTCCGCCCAGCGGTAGGCGCCGGCCATATCTTCTATATAAGGCAGGATCTCCACATTGCCGACCTGTTCACCGTAGAGCGCGGCCACGCTCTCTGCGTGGGTCGGGCCGGTCTGGTGCCGCAGCTGCACAGCGCAGTCCACGGGCAGAGCCGCCAGCGCCTGCGGCAGCATCTCGTTGATGGCTTTAGCGCCGAGGCTGCCGCCCACCACCAGCAGGCGCAGGGGCCGCGAACCGTCGTAGTCGTAATCAGCCGCGCCCTTAGCCAGCAGCTGGGCGCGCACCGGGTTACCCACCTGCCGCGTAGTGACAGATGCGCCAAACGCCCTCGGATAGGCGGTGCAGACAGCAGCTGCGAAGCGCCGCAGCAGTCGGTTGGTGGTGCCAGCGACCGAGTTCTGTTCGTGTATCACCAGCGGCACCCACAGCAGTCGGGCGGCCAGCCCCGCGGGACCGGATACGTAGCCACCCATGCCCAGCGCACAGGCCGGGCGCAGGCGCGCCAGCAGGCCGAGGGACTGCAGCAGCGCGAGGCCAATACTGAACAGGCCACGCAGCCGGGCCGCTGCACCCTTGCCACGAATCCCGCTGACACGGATGAGGTGCAGCGGGAAGCCTGCCTGCGGCACCACCCGCGCCTCGAGTCCGCGCTCGGTTCCAAACCAGTCCACGGCATAGCCGCGCTCCTGCAGTTCGCTGGCCACCGCCAGCGCCGGGTAGACATGACCGCCGGTACCGCCGGCAAAGATGGCGACGCGCTTATCAGTCACGGCGACGCCCCCCGTGCTGTTTCTTCCTGGCTTTCGCAGGCGGTGCCAGCGACGCTTCCCGCTCGACCCGCAGCACCAGCGCGATCATGGCGCAACAGGCGATCAGGCTGCTGCCGCCGTAGCTGACCAGCGGCAGGGTCAGCCCCTTGGTCGGCAACAGACCGGTGCTGACACCGATGTTGATGAAGGCCTGGCTGGCAATGATCAGCGCCACCCCGTAGCAGAGCTGGGCGCCAAAACAGTCTCCGGCCTCAACCCGCTGACGCGCGATCCGGAACATGCGGTAAACCAGGGCCAGGAACAGGCCGATCACCAGCAGTGCGCCGGCTAAGCCGGTCTCCTCGGCCCAGATCGAAAACACGAAGTCGGTATGTGCTTCGGGCAGGTAGAACAGCTTTTGCACGCTGTTGCCGAGGCCCACGCCGAACCACTCACCGCGCCCGAAGGCAATCAGCGACTGGGTGAGCTGGTAGCCGGAGTTGAACTGGTCGGCCCAGGGATCGGTGTAGGCGATCAGGCGCTTGAGGCGATAGGGCTCGCTGATTACCAACAGCGTCAGCGCCAGCACGCTACCCAGCACCACCAGCATGAAATGGGCGAGGCGCACACCGGCCAGGAACAGCATGCCGAAGGCGGTGCCCACGGTCACCACAGTGGCGCCGAAGTCAGGTTCAGCCATCAGCAGCAGGGTGACGGCAAACACCACCGCCATGGGCTTGATGAAGCCCTGCCACTCGCTGCGCACCTGTACCTCGCGGCGCTGCAGGTAGCCCGCCAGGTAAATCACCAGGAACAGCTTCGCAAATTCGGAGGCCTGCAGGGTCAGCGGACCAAAATCCAGCCAGCGCCGGCTGCCGTTGACCTTCACACCGATACCGGGAATCAGCACCAGTGCCAGCAGCGCCAGCGCCAGGAACAGCCAGGCCCAGCCGGTGATGGCCCAGAAACGAATCGGTATTACCAGCACCACCGCAGCGGCGACTGCCGACAGGCCCAGGTAGATGAGGTGACGATGGGCGTGGTGCATCGGGTTGCTGTAATGCGCAGCTGCGTATTCAACCGACGCCGAGGTAATCGCCACGTAGCCGATCAGCAGCAGCGCCAGCGCCGGCAGCAGTATTTTCAGGTCCAGCGCCCCAATACCGGCCCGGGCCGGCAGCCGCAGGGTGGCCGTAGCGACGGTCATTGCGCACCCCCGTCAAGGTAGCGGGCCACACTTGCACAAAAGGCATCGCCGCGCTGGGCAAAGCCGGTGAACATATCGAAGCTGGCACAGGCCGGCGACAGCAGCACCACGTCTCCTGGTTCGGCGGCGGCCACTGCAGCCTCAACCGCGGCATCCATGTCGGCTACCCGCTGCCGGGCTGCGGAGGCGGGCAGTGCAGCATCCAGCAGTGCCGCATCTTCTCCCATCAATACAATTTCGCGGCAGCGATCGGCGGCGACTACCGCCAGCTCGGCGAAGTCGGCGCCCTTGCCCTGCCCGCCCAGAATCAACACCACGCCTTCATCGAAGCCCTTGAGCGCGGCCAGGGTGGCGCCGGGATTGGTGGCCTTGGAATCGTTGACAAAGCGCAGGCCACGGGCCTCGCCCACCAGCTGGCTGCGGTGCGGCAGCCCGCCGAAGCTTGCCAGCGTCACGCGCATGGCCTGCGCCGGCAGTTCCAGCAACTCCCCCATGGCCAGCGCCGCCAGGCCGTTCGCCAGGTTGTGGCGTCCGACCATACGCAGTTCTGCGGCGGGCATGAAAGGCGCGAATTCGCGGAAGATCCAGGTGCCACCCTCGTGCTCGCGCAGGCCGTAGCCCTGCCTGTCAGGCGCATTGAGGCCGAAACTCCAGGCCGGCACCCCGTCCGCCTGCAGCGGGCGTGACAGCGGGTCCTCGCGGTTGTAAACCACGGCACCGCAATTCAGGAAGATCCGGTGCTTGGCGGCGTGATAGGCCTGCATGTTGTGGTGCCGGTCCATGTGGTCGGGCGACATGTTCAGCACGGTGGCCAGGGACAGGCCCAGCTTGCCGGCGCGCTCGAGCTGGAAGCTGGAGAGTTCCAGCACGTAGAGCTCGGCCTCGTCGTCCAGCAGATCCAGGGCCGGCGTACCGAGGTTACCCCCCACAGCGACCCGGCGGCCGGCGGCAGCGACCATCTCACCCAGCAGGGCGGTCACCGTGGACTTGCCGTTGGAACCGGTAATGCCCACCACCGGGGCACGGGCTTCTTCACAAAACAGGTCGATATCACCACAGACACTCACCCCCGCCTCGATGGCGGCGGCGACCGCCGGCTCGTCAAGCGCCACGCCGGGGCTTACTACCAGGCGCCCGGCGCGCTTGAGGGTCTCTGCATCCAGCGGCTGCACCGCCATATCCGGGTCGATGTCACGCAATTCTGCCAGGCCAGGTGGCTCGGCGCGGGAGTCCGCCACCGCGCAGGGAATGCCCCGCGCGGTAAAGTAGCGCACACATGACAGACCGGTGCTCCCCAGTCCCACCACCAGCGGGGATTCGGAGCTTGCGATCAGTCTGTCCGTCATGGCGACTCCCATCTTCCTAGCGCAACTTCAAGGTGGCCAGGCCGAACAGCACCAGCATCACCGTGATAATCCAGAAGCGCACAATGACCCGCGGCTCGGGCCATCCCTTCAGTTCAAAGTGGTGGTGAATCGGTGCCATGCGGAAAAGGCGCTTGCCGGTCAGCTTGTAGCTGGCCACCTGCAGGATCACCGACACGGTCTCCAGTACAAAGATGCCGCCCATAATGAAGAACACGATCTCGTGGCGGGTGATCACTGCCACCGCCCCCAGGGCTGCACCCAGCGCCAGCGCGCCGACATCGCCCATGAACACCATGGCCGGGTAGGTGTTGAACCACAGAAAGCCAACACCGGCGCCGGCCATAGCGCCACAGAACACGACCAGTTCACCGGTACCCGCCACGTAAGGAATGTGCAGGTACTCAGAAAATTCCACGTGACCGGTGACATAGGCGATGATGCCCAGCGCAGAGCCCACCAGTACCGTGGGCAGGATGGCCAGGCCGTCGAGGCCGTCGGTGAGGTTGACGGCATTGCTCGAGCCGACAATCACGAAGTAGGTCAGCAGGATGAACAGCGGTCCCATCTCCCAGGCGAAGTCCTTGAAAAACGGCACATACAGCTGGGTGGTGACCGGCGAGGCCGAGTAGAAGTACAGGTACAGTGCCACACCCAGGCCCGCCACGGATTGCCAGAAGTACTTCCAGCGCGCCGGCAGGCCGGTCGGGTCCCTGCGCATCACCTTGCGCCAGTCGTCCACCCAGCCTACCGTGCCGAACACCAGGGTGACGAACAGGACCAGCCATACGTAGGGATTGCCGAGATCGCTCCACAGCAAGGTGCTGACGAAGATCGCCACCAGGATCAATGCGCCGCCCATGGTCGGCGTGCCGCTCTTGCTGAGGTGGGATTCAGGCCCGTCGTCGCGCACCGCCTGGCCAATCTGATGATAGTTAAGCCGGCGAATCATGAACGGGCCCACCAGCAGCGAGATCACCAGCGCGGTCATCACGCCGAGGATGCCGCGAAAAGTCAGGTACTGGAAAACGGCGAAGCCGGAGTCCAGCGTGGCGAGGTACTGCGCAAGGTATAGCAACATTCAGGTACCCTCCCCGCGGGCGGACGCCGGCATGAGGGCGGAAACCACCTGCTCCATGCCCGCACTGCGTGAGCCCTTCACCAGTACCACATCCCCTGCCCGGGCAATTTCCGGCAGCGCGATCAGCAGCGCCTCTCGGGTATCAAAGTGTTCGCCACCGGTGCCAAATGCCCTGGCGGCCTCCGCCGTGTGAGGGCCGACACCCCACAATGCATCGATACCGGCGGCGCGGGCGTAGCGACCGATCTCGGCGTGCAGCTCATCCGCCGCGTCGCCGAGTTCCGCCATCGTGCCCAGCGCCAGCACCTGGCGACCGGCCATGGTGGTCAGCACGTCGATAGCGGCTTTCACCGAGCCCGGATTAGCGTTGTAGCTGTCGTCAATCACCGAGATGCCTTCACGCCCGGTGCGGCGCAGCAGGCGACCACCCGTGGGCATGACCTTCGCCAGTCCTGCCTGCACCTGCGCCTCGCTGGCTCCCGCCGCCAGCGCTGCAGCCCCGGCCGCCATGGCATTGGCGATGCTGTGACGGCCCGGCAACTTGAGCTCGACCGGGAATACCGTGCCTTCCACATGCAACAGGAAGCGTGAGCCGCTCTCATAGATATCTAGCTCGCTGGCATGTACCGTCGCGCGGTTGTCGAAGCTGAACTCGAGACAGCGGGCGCCCTTCGCCAGCCCTCGCCAGAACACGGTGTACTTGCTGTCCGCCGGGTAGATCGCCACCTGGGCGCCGCTGAGAATGGCACCCTTGGTCTCGGCGATACCCTGCAGCGAACCCATGCGCTCCAGGTGGGCGGGCATGGCATTCAGCAACAGTGAAATCCCGGGGCGCGCCAGGCCTGCCAGGTAGGCAATATCGCCGGGCTTGCCGGCTCCCATTTCGATCACCGCGAAGCGGTGTTCCGGCGAAAGTCGCAGCAGGGTAAGCGGCACACCGATCTCATTGTTGAGGTTGCCTTCGGTGGCCAGGGTCGGGGCGCTCTCGGAGAGTATGGCCGCCAGCATGTTCTTGACCGAGGTCTTGCCGCTGCTGCCAGTGATACCCAGCAGCGGCCCCTTGAACTGGTCGCGATTCAATGCGCCGAGACGACCGAGCGCCAGCTCGGTGTCGGCGACCTGCAGCTGTGGCAGCTTGCTATCAACGTGCTGGTCTACCAGCGCGCCACAGGCGCCCTTCCCCGCCACGTCGTCCAGGAACTCGTGTCCGTCGAAGCGCTCACCGCGCAAGGCCACGAACAGGTCGCCCGACTGGGCCTTGCGACTGTCGGTTGAAACAGACCAGAAACGTGCATCGTCGCCGTGCAGCGTGCCTCCAAGGGACTGTGACAGTTCCGTCAAAGAGAATGCCCGGATCACGACAGGCCTCCTGTCGCGCCGAGAGCTCGCTCCAGTTCCGCCACGTCGCTGAAGTCGAAGCGCTTGTCGCCCACCTGCTGGTAGGTCTCATGCCCCTTGCCGGCCACCAGTATGCAATCACCGGGCGCAGCGGTTGCGACGGCCGTGGCGATGGCCCTGGCGCGATCCGGTTCCACCTCATGGACACCGCTGATGCCCGGGAGGATGTCATCAATAATGGCCAGCGGCTCCTCATGTCGCGGGTTGTCGCTGGTGACGATCACACGGTCGGCCAGCTCGTCGGCCGCCTGCCCCATCAACGGGCGCTTGTCCCGGTCGCGGTCGCCACCGCAGCCAAACACGCAGTGCAGCTTGCCCGCGGTGTGGGCGCGCAGTGCGCGCAGGGCCTGGGCCAATGCGTCCGGCGTGTGCGCGTAGTCGACCACCAGTTGCAGGTCGCGTTCGTTGTCCACGTACTGCATGCGACCGTCCACACCTTGCAGGTGCGGAATGAGCTCCAGGGCCCGGGCCAGCGGCATGCCGTTGCAGCACACGGCACTGATGGCAGCCAGCAGGTTGGCGAGATTGAAGTCGCCGGCCATCGGGCTGTGCACCAGGCCATCACCCCAGGGGGTGTGTACCGTCGCCTCCAGGCCACCGTGGTGATAGGCGATATCGCTTACCCGCACTTCGGCACTGGTGTCGTCGATGGCGTAGTGGATGACCTCGACACCGGGCGCTACAGCACTGAGCATCACATCGGAATAATCGTCATCCAGGTTGACGATGGCATGGCGCAACCCTTGCACAGCAAACAGCCGGGCCTTGGCGGTCGCGTAGCTTTCCATGTCGCCGTGGTAGTCGAGGTGATCATGGGTGAGGTTGGTGAAGATCGCCGTGTTGAAATCGAGGCCACCCACGCGACCCTGCACCAGGCTGTGGGAGGAGACCTCGAGTACCGCGGCGGATACGCCCTCGACCAGCCAGTCCGCCAGCTGCCGGTGCAGGCTGATGGCATCCGGCGTGGTGTTCGCAGCCGCGTTGGTGTCATTGCCCAGGGTGGCGCCGAGAGTACCAATCACGCCGCAGGCACCGGTGTGCGCACGCAGCAGCTGGGCCAGCACCCGCGAGGTGGTGGTCTTGCCATTGGTACCGGTGACGCCCACCGTGATCATCTGCTCGCTGGGGCGGCCGTAAAAACGGGCTGCGATCAGGCCCAGCTGCTCGGCCAGGCCTGCCACCTCCACCAGCGGCAGCTGCGCGACGGTCGCACGTTGTTCAGGGGTCACGCCCGCTTCCGCTACCACCGCGCAGGCGCCGGCGTTGACCGCATTCGCGAGGTAGTCACGGCCGTCATGCTGGTCACCGGGCAGCGCTATGAACAGGTCGCCGGGCTGCAGCTTGCGGCTGTCGAGCTGCATGCCATACACCGGCAGCGCCACCGCATCGGCAATACCGAGCAGCAGGCGGAACAGGGGCACCGCGTGACCGGGCGTTTTTGGCAGCGCCATCACGCCTCACCTCCCGCCCGCCGACCCTGGCTGGCGACGTCGCCCGTAACCTGGTCCGGAATTACGTTGAGCATGCGCAGGGCGCCCTCGGTAATACGGGAAAACACCGGCGCCGCCACTTCGCCGCCGTAGTAGCGATCGCCTTTGGGTTCGTCGATCAGCACCACGGTGACCAGCCGGGGATTCCGTACCGGGGCTATGCCGGCGAAGAAGGCCAGGTAGCGATCATCGGCATAGCCGTCGCGGCCTACCTTGTGGGCGGTACCGGTCTTGCCGGCGACGCCATAGCCCTCAACCTGCGCGCTGCGAGCGGTACCGTCCTCGCTGGTCACACCGTGCAGTACATCAAGTACCTGGCGCGCAATACGAGGCTCCACCACCTGGCGAGCATCGACTGCTCCGGCGCCGTCCAGGCGCAGCAGGCTCGGTGTGACCAGCTTGCCATCGTTGGCGATCACGCTGTAGGCCCGCGCCAGCTGCAACGGCGTTACTGCGAGCCCATAACCGTAAGCCAGGGTGACTCGCTCGATATCGCGCCAGCGGTCGCGGTACGGCAATACCCCGGCGCTCTCCCCCGGGAACCCGGTACCCGGGTTTTCGCCGAGGCCGAAGCGGGTAAAGGTCTGCCACACGGCCTGCTCATCGAGGTTGAGCGCCATCTTGACGATGCCCACCTGGCTGGACTTGGCGACTACCCGCGCGACGCTGAGTTCACCGTAATTGACCGGATCCAGCAGCACCTTGCTGCCCACCTGCACGCGCCCCGGGGAGGTATCGATGATGGTATCCGGCGCATAGAGACCGCTCTCCAGCGCCGCCACCAGGGTGAGCGGCTTCATTGTCGAACCCGGCTCAAATACGTCGGTCAAGGCGCGGTTGCGAGTGCTGCCGGCCTTTAGGGAACCGCGGCCATTCGGGTTATAGGTGGGGTAGTTGACCAGCGCCAGCACTTCCCCGCTGCGACTGTCCAGGGTAACCACGGTGCCGGCCCGTGCACCGGAGGTGGCAATGGCGCGCTGCAGCTCCCTGTGAGCCAGATACTGCAGGCGCAAGTCGACGCTCAGCTGCAGGTCGCGGCCGGGCTGGGCGGCGCGCAGTTCGCCGATGTCGCGCACCACTTCCCCGTGCAGGTCTTTTATGACCTGCTTGCGACCGGCAGCACCCTTGAGCCAGTCCTCGAATGCCAGTTCCATGCCCTCGATGCCGCGGTCGTCCACATCAGTCATACCGACCACATGGGCCACCACCTCGCCCGCCGGGTAGTAGCGCTGGTACTCGCGATGGCCTCCGACGCCGGGAATCTTGCGGCGCAGAACGGCGCGCGCCGCCGGCGGGGTCATGTGGCGCTCAAGGTACATGAACTCTCGTGCTGCATAGTTCTCCAGTCGTTCTTCCAGCGCCCCGGACTTCAATCCCAACGCGCTCTCCAGTTCGGTTACCCGACCGGAGCCGGCAAGCTGCCGCGGGTTGGCCCAGAGACTGATCACAGGCGTGCTCACCGCCAGCGGCTCACCGCGGCGATCGGAAATAATGCCCCGGTAGGCGGGAATCTCGGCGCTGCGTACGTAGCGGGCTTCGCCCTGGTCCTGCAGGAACGCGTAGCCGCGATCGCTATCCAGCACCTGCAGGCTGAGCACTCGCCATACCAGCAATCCGAATAATAGGGTGATAAATGTGGCCATCAGGTGGCTACGCCATGGCGAAACCGGGCTGGAAACAGGGTTGTGTGCAGCCCGGCTCATGGCGCCACCACATTGAGTTCGGCGGCTTTCGGCAGGCGCATGTCCAACTCGCGACGGGCCAGCTGTTCAACCCGGTGATGGGCGGCCCAGGTGCTCTGCTCCAGCAGCAACTTGCCCCACTGCTCCTGCATATTCCACTGGCCGGACTGCAATGCCTGCAAACGGGCATAGGCCTGGCGGCACTCGTGGGAGGCGCCAATGATCGACACCGCAGTGAACATGACGGCCAGCACCAGGCCCAGGTTCACGATGACCCAACCCCGCGCAGGCTTGCCGCCGCCCTGACTCACGCCGCCATCTCCGGCAGGCGCTCGGCCACCCGCATCACTGCGCTGCGGGCCCGCGGGTTGGCGGCAACTTCTTCGGCAGCTGGCTTGACCGCGCGACCCACGGCGGCGAGCTTCTTTTTAACCTGGCTCTCCATCACCGGTACGCCGCGAGGCGGCTGCTCGCCCCGGCTCATGCGACGAATGAAACGCTTCACCATACGGTCCTCGAGGGAGTGAAAGCTGATGATCACCAGCCGCCCCCCGGGGCGTAGCAGGTCTACGACCTCGTCCAGCAGCAATTCCAGGTCTGCCAGCTCGCGATTGATCCAGATACGGATACCCTGGAAAGATCGCGTGGCCGGGTGCTTGTGCTTCTCCCAGCTCGGGTTGGCCTCGGAGACGATCTGCGCCAGCCGGCCGGTGGTTTCGATGGGAGCGGACTCCAGGGCGCGCAGGATGGCACTGGCGATACGCCCGGCGTGACGCTCCTCGCCGTATTCGCGCAGCACGCTGGCAATATCGCCGTGAGACGCAGCGGCCAGCCATTCGGCTGCCGTTTGCCCCTGGGTGGTATCCATGCGCATATCCAGCGGCCCATCCTGGCTGAAAGAAAAACCCCGTTCGGCCTCGTCCAACTGCGGGCTGGAGACACCGAGATCCAATAAAATGCCATCAACTGCGCCGATCCCCTTTCGGCGCAGTTGATGGGGAAGCTGGGCGAACGAACCGTGTTCGAAATCGAAGCGGTCGTCACCCTCCTTTAACTGCCTGGCGACCTCGATGGCCTGCGGATCCTTGTCCACGCCCAGGAGTTTCCCCTCCGCGCTGAGCGCCGCAAGAATTTCGCGACTGTGACCACCGCGACCGAAAGTACCGTCTACGTAGTAGCCATCTCGCGCCGTCACGAGGGCCTCAACCGCCTCTCGCAACAATACCGTCTGGTGCACACCGACCCCCTAGAGCGTCAGTGACATCAATTCTTCGGGAAGTGCCGCATCCGGACCTGACTCGGACAGCGCCTGCTCGCGCTCTGCCAGCCACAGGTCTTCGGACCACAGCTCCAACTTCTTGCCCTGGCCCACCAGGACCAGCTTCTTCTCAAGCTTCGCGTAATCGCGCAGCGGTGCCGGCAGCAGGATGCGGCCGTTGCCGTCCAGCTCCAGGTCGGTTGCGTAGCCGATGACCAGTCGCTGGAAACGCTTCACCGCCGGGTTCAGGGCCGGCAGGTCCTGAATCTCCCGCTCGATCTTTTCCCACTCTGGCAGCGGATAGATGAAGAGGCACTGGGATTGGGTATCGATGGTGGCTACCAGCTGGCCCTCGCACTGCGACATCAACGGCTCGCGCTGGCGTGCCGGCATAGCCAGCCTGCCCTTGGCGTCCATGTTGATATGTTGCACCCCGCGAAACATCGCCACTGATCCCCACTGAGAGGTTCTCGAAAACCACCGAAAACCAAAAAATCCCACTTATTCCCACTTTTTGACACTATAGGGACGGAGCGAGGAAACTGTCAATAAGACCGCGGGCAAAAAACATTGGAAAAACAGTGAATTACGTCTAAAAAATGGCAATTCAGGCGAGATTTCGAGGCCAATTCTGCGTGTAAAAAAGTCACCAAAACAGCCTCATATGCGTCACTTCTGATACTTTACTTTAAGTGGATGACCAATTTCTTATTAATAATATGCTTTGTTATTCGATAATCATCTAAAAACGGTCGATGAGACTCCCTGCACCACGAGCCGGCCTACCTGATCTATCTTATTCAGAGACAAATGCACCCCCTCCCGGGTGCGGGAGAGCCGTATGGGAAAGTTGAAACACGAGGCCGAACTGGTCAGCGAAGCCATCCGCGTTGGCGAACTCTACGCCCGCAAGCGTGGTGTCGGCGCTTTTGAAGCCACCGATTCCGCTCACGACAAGATCACCTTCCTGTACCGCCTGCTGGTTCACGACAAACTCATACAGCCGCTTGCCAGGGGCCAGGAGAAAGTTCCGGAGATGAAACACAAACTCGCCCTGTGGATCTCCCGCCAGCTTCCCGAGGATCACCCGCTACTCAAAGACTGACATGCCAGGGCCGCTGTGGGATCTCGGGAAAGAGACGCCTGTCGCCCCCTGACCCGGCAATCGGCTTTCGCAGATGTCCAGCTAGTGTGGGCGTGAGCAACTGGTGTTCACCAGCACACTCGGGCAGACTCCCGGTGCAAATAGCGTGCTGGTGTTTTGATGAACAAGAAGACTTTCCTCACGGGCCTTGCAATGGGTATGGCACTCACCGCCGGCGCCTGGGCTATTTACCCCCGTGTGCATAGCATGCTGCCGACGCCAGTGGCGGAGAAAGTCACGGCGGTGGTTAACGCGCTGCGCGGGAAAGAGGCTGAAGTGTCCGCAATTGATCCCTGGCAGGGGCCGGCGCCTACCGGGGGCGGTGCTACCCCTGAACCCGGGAAACCAAAGCCCGCGCAGAAACCGGCAAAGCTGAAACCGGGCCAGCCCAAGCCCTATCACGGCAAGCTTCGCTCTCTGGGCGCGATCAATATCCGCGATGCGGAGCTGGACGTTGTCATGAAGGGCCTACGCAAACCCTGGTCCATGGAGTTCATTGACAGCCATCACCTGCTGATCGCCGAGCAGGAGGGCGCTCTCAAGCGCCTCGACCTCCGCGACCGGTCACTGGTGGAACTCGACGGCCTGCCGGAGATTGCGGCCGGCAAAGGCCAGTTAGGCCTGCTCGATATCGCCCTGCATCCCGACTTCGCTGGTAACCGGCGCATCTACTTCAGCCACAGCGTCCAGGAGCCGGGTGGAGACCGCTACGCTACAGCCCTGAGTACCGGGATAATCGACGGTGATCAGCTCATAGAGGTGCGACAGCTGCTTGCCACCCTGCCCTGGGCCAAGTTTGCCTCCAATTTTGGCGGCGCCATCGCTTTCGATGACGAGGGCTTCCTGTACTTCGCCACCGGCGACAGGTCGGCCCGAAATCGCGCCCAGAAGCCCGGCATGCTCAACGGCAAGGTGCTGCGCCTGCACGACGACGGCAGCGTACCAGCGGACAATCCCTTCGTAGGGCGCAAGGGCTTCCGCCCCGAACTCTATGCGCAGGGCCTCCGCAACCCCCAGGGCCTGGTATTCGATTCCCAGCGCGGGGAGCTGCTGGCGACGGAGCATGGGCCCATGGGTGGGGACGAGGTCAACGTTATTCGCGCCGGCAAGAATTATGGCTGGCCGCGCATCACCTACGGCATGAACTACGCAGCAACGCCCATCGGCGAGGGCACTAGCGCCGAGGGCCTGGAACAACCGCTCTACTATTACCTGCCCTCGACCGCGGTCTCGCCGCTCGAGATCTACTACGGCGACATGTTCCCGAACTGGCAAGGCCACCTGCTGGTTGGTGCGCTGAAGGGCATGCATGTCAGCAAGCTGGACTACGCCGACGGCAGGATTCTCTCTGAACAGCGCATTCTCAGGGAGGGCAAGGGGCGGGTCCGCGATATCAAGGTCGCGGCAGATGGCTCCATCTACGTACTGCTCCAGGACGGGGGCAGGCTGCTGCGCCTGCATCGGCCGCTACAGGATGCACAGGTCGCTGCGGGCGAGCCCGGCAAGCGCAGCGGCGCCGAGATATACAACACCGTATGCGTCACCTGCCACGGCAACCAGACACCGGGAGTGCCCCAGCTCGGCGACCTTGGCACCTGGAACGCCCTGCTCGCCCGGGGCAGGCAAACACTGTACGCCAATACGATCAATGGCGTCGAGGCGATGCCTGCGCGCGGCCTTTGCGAAGACTGCAACGATGAAGAGTTGCGCAAGGCCGTTGATTACATACTTTCAGAATCCGGCCAACCTCAGCCCTCCAGGCCCTGACGAGCTTGGGCCTGGCCAGGCCTATTCGGCTCAGCTTTCCTCGTCGGGCACCCAGGGCTCGAAATCAGTATCCCCGGTCTCCCTGCGCCAGCGGTCCATGTCTGCGCGGTAACGCTCCAGAACTTCCCGGTAGGCGGGGTCGGCAGCCAGGTTCTGCCACTGCTGGCGGCCCGCCTCGATCAGGTAGAGCTCCTCTTCCGGCCACTCGTCGGCGAAGCAGTCCGCCAGCCAGCCGTCGACTTCACCAGCCTGCACCGCCGCCTCCAGCGCCCTATGGCCGGGGGTCTTGGCGTACTGCCCCTGGCTGCAATGCCCCTGCAGGGGGTACTGGTTGACCTTGTAGAGGTAGCTGTGGGTGCGTAGCGCACGCTCGTGTGCATCCTTGCGATGCCAGTTGCGCTCAGCAAAGATGCGATCTCGAATTTCGACATCGGGGCCGTCGATGAGCGGCACGAGGCTGTGGCCCTGCATGGCATCCGGCGGTTTCAACCCCGCCAACTGCAGCAGGGCGGGGGCGAGGTCGATGGAACTCACCAGCTGGCTGCGAACTCCCGGAGACTCGATGCGCGCCGGCCAGTGCAGGATGAAGGGTGTCTTGATGCCGACGTCGTATAGGGTCATCTTGCCGACATGGAAAGGGCGACCGTTGTCCGACATGACGATGATCAATGTATTGTCGATCTCGCCCTCCTCCTCGAGGTAGGCCACCACATCGCCGACATAGCGGTCAAAGCGCTGTACTTCCCGGTAATACTGGGCCAGCTTCTCGCGCACACCGGGGCCATCGACGAAACTCCAGGGCAGCTCTATGGCAGCGGGGTCGATGGGAGCAGGCAGGTCCGGCTCGTCATCGTCGTACTTCCTGTGCGGATCGAGCGCCGCCAGCCAGAAGAAGAACGGTCGGCCGCGGGGTCGGTTGCGCAACTCCGGCAGCCACTGCTCGGCGCCACTGGCGGACTGGTCTCTTACCACCCGGTCAAAGTCCTTCTTCACGTAGCCGCGCTCATGCCATTTACCGATGCTGGCGGTGTAGTAGCCGGCACTGCGCAGGTGCCTGGCGAAGGTAATCTCCCCCTCCGGCAGGCCCTGGTGGAGATGCATGGAGCCGTTGGTGTGGGGATAGCGACCGGTCAGGATGCTGGCGCGACTGGGGCTGCAGGAGGAAATCGTCAGGAAAGCATTGTCGAAGCGCAAGCCCCCACTGGCCAGCGCATCGATGTTCGGGGTTTCGATGAAGCTGTTGCCATAAGCTCCGACATCATCCCAGCCCAGATCATCGGCAATAAAAATCACGATGTTTGGCGGAGCTGTCGGCCCCGAGGCATGCTCGCAGGCCGTTACCAGCAGCACCAGGGTTAAAGCCAGCATGGTGTGAGCAGCCCGTAGCAGGCAACGTCGAATGCCAATGGCCGGGAAAGCTCTTGTGCTATCAGATTCGCCCATACAGATTTTCGAACTCATACCACTGCGTACCAGATCCGCATCCCAAACCTGGTGGTCAGGCGCGCATTACCGAAGCGCAAGAAGGAAATCTGTCATCCAGCGCCTCCACCCCGCATTGGGGCTAGGGACCCGAGCGCAAAAAGTAAAAAACCCGTCTAGCGCCTCCGCCCCCGCTTAGGGGCGAAGGACCAGAGCGGAAGAAGTAAAACCCCCGTCTAGCGCCTCCGCCCCCGCTTAGGGGCGAAGGACCAGAGCGGAAGAAGTAAAACCCCCGTCTAGCGCCTCCGCCCCTGCTTAGGGGCGAAGGACCAGAGCGGTGTTATAAAAAGCCAGTCGATAAGCCGGGTTCTGTCGTGGACGATCATTCATCTGCGACAGGCGTCGCCGCCTGCCTGTAGCGACCTACCCGAATCCACTGCGGGCCGCAGCTATGGATTCCTATTTGGTCTTGCTCCGAGTGGGGTTTACCATCGCCACGCCTGTTGCCAGCCGCGCGGTGCGCTCTTACCGCACCTTTTCACCCTTACCCCCGCGACCTGGGTCGCAGTGGCGGTGTCCTTTCTGTTGCACTTTCCGTGGGCTCACGCCCCCCAGGTGTTACCTGGCACCCTGCCCTGTGGAGCCCGGACTTTCCTCCGTGCCTGCGCACAGCGATCGCCTGACTGACTCGGCGGCAAGGTTAACGGGAAATCAGGTAGTCGTACAGCATCTTCTTGCGCAATCCGAAGGCGTCCGCCACCAGTCCTGCGGCCTGCCGTGGCGGCAGGGTATCGGAGAGCAGATCAAGCATGCGGGCGATTTCCGGTGTGATTTCGCCGCTGCCGGCCTCGGCGCCGGCCACCAGCAGGACGATCTCGCCACGTGACTGGTTGCTGTCTGTTTCGACCCGCTCCACCAGTTCCGACAGTGGGGCCCGTAGCACCGTTTCAAAGGCCTTGGTCAGCTCCCGCGCCAGTACCGCCATGCGACTGCCACCCAGCACATCGCGCATATCCTGCAGAGTTTCCAGCACACGGTGCGGTGCTTCATAGAACACCAGGGTGCTCGACTCCTGTGCCAACTCGTCGAGCTGGTTGCGGCGGGCGCCGGCTTTGGCCGGCAGGAAACCCTCGAAGCGAAAACGGTCAGTGGGCAGGCCAGCCACTGACAGCGCGGCGATTGCAGCACTGGCACCGGGAATCGGCACCACGCTCCAGCCCTGCTCGTGGGCGTGGCGCACCAGCCGAAAGCCGGGATCGGAGATCAGCGGTGTACCCGCATCGGAGATCAGCGCCACACTGCCACCCCGTTCGATGCAGCCCTCAATGCGAGCCAGTGCGCCGGCATCGCTGTGGTCGTGGTAGGCCATCATCGGCGTGTCGATGCCGAAGTGTTTCAGCAGCGGCGCGCTGTGCCGGGTATCTTCCGCGGCCACCAGGTCCACCGACTGTAGAATTTCCACCGCCCGGGGTACCATGTCGCTGAGGTTGCCGATCGGCGTGGCCACCACGTAGAGTCCGCTTTCCATCCTGCCCCCGTAGCCCTTTTTTTGAGCTTTTTTGTGAATATTGATGCTTGAGCAAGCGTCTCAAGCACCGGATGCTTACCGGTACTGAACTTATGGACGCCAATATGAACAGCCCTCACACCCGCAGGCAGCGCACCGGAAATCCGCTGCGATTCTCGCGCTTGCTCGCGGTACTGACGCTCGGTGCGCTGCTGGCAGGCTGCGCGTCGGGGCCGGCAGAGCAGGGGCGCATCAGGCTGCCCGCCGATGACATCGTCACGCTGCCGCCGGACAGCGGCGAGGAAACCGCGTTCACCGCTCGACTGCAGGAGGCCGAACAGCTGCTGGCACAGCGTCAGCTACTGCCCGCCGCCAGCATACTGAGGGACCTCGATACCAGCAAGCTCACTGCCAATGAGCAGGTGCGGACGCTCGCCATGGAGACCGAACTGCTCTACCTGCAGGGTGACACCGCGGCAGCGCTGGCCGGCCTGCGCCAGGCGGTCCCGCTGCTGGGGCCGCTCGATCCCGCCCTGCGCGATCCGCTGGATCGCTGGCAGCTGCGGCTGGTGCTGACAGAAGAGGGTTCCCTGGCCGCCGCCCGCCTGGCAGATCGGCTGCTGCTGACCAGTGAAGACCCGGAGCGGGAGGCCGCCCTGATCGAATTTGTCTGGCACAACCTGCAGCGCACCCCGGTAGAGCAGCTGGATATGGCACTGCAGCAGCCGATTCCCAGGCACTGGCAGGCCTGGCTGGAGCTGGCGGTGCTGACAGCAGACGTCATGGAGAGTCCGGAAGTACAGCTTGCCCAGCTCTCGCTCTGGCGTGAACGGCATGCCGAGCACCGCGCCGCCGTCCGCCTGCCCGGCGGACTGCAAGCGCTGGACGCGGAAGTTCCCCCGGGCCGCATTGCACTCCTGCTGCCGCTCAGCGGCGGCGCCCGGGAGAGTGCCCAGGCACTGCTGCAGGGCTACCTGGCCGCCCAGTTTGAAGCGCGCCGCCGCGGTTGGCCCGAGCAGGAGCTCATGATCATGGACAGTGCAGCCCAGCCCGACTTCAACAGCGCCTACCAGGTGGCCGTGCGCGCCGGCGCGGAGCTCGTCATCGGGCCACTGACACCAGAAGCCCTGCTGGACTGGCAACCCGGGGCCGACGATCCGGTGCCGCTGCTGACGCTGGCCTGGCATCCCTATGCGGAGGGCTTTGCGCAGCCCCTGCTGGATACCGAAAGCAGTGAACCCCTGGCGATTACGCCCCCGGTGCAGCTCGGTCTGGACGCGGTGGACGAGGCCCGCCAGCTGGCACTGCTGGGCTACAACAGCGGCGCTCGCACCGCGCTGCTCATCAGGCCGGCCGGCGACTGGGGAGATCGCATGGGCGATGCCCTGGCCCAGGCCTGGCGCAACCGCGAAGGAGAGCTGCGCGCCATTGCCACATACAGCGGCCAGTCCGACTATTCCAGCAGCCTCAAGGCGGCACTCAACCTGAGCGAAAGTGAAGGCCGTGCCACACGCATGCGGCGCCTGCTGGGCGAGCCCACGGAATTCACACCGCGCCGGCGCCAGGATATCGATATCGTCTTCCTGCTGAGCGACAATCCGCAGGATGCCCGCTCCATCAAACCGCTGATCGCCTTTCACTATGCCGGCGACCTGCCGGTCTACTCCACGTCCGCGGTGTTCAGTGGCCGCCGGGACCCGCAGCGCGATCGCGACCTGAATGGAATTCGGCTGCTCGAGATCCCCTGGAGGCTGGAGCCGGAGGGCAATATGCAGGGAGCGCTCGCGGGTGACGACGACGATGCCGTCCTCGCCGACCTGCACGCCCTGGGAGCAGACGCCTTCATGCTCAATTGGCGGCTTGCCCAGCTGCGTGATTCCGCCGGCGCCAGGATTCGCGGCAACACCGGTCTACTGAACATGGATGAAGTAGGCCGGGTACACCGCGAGCTGGTACCGGCGCAGTTCCGCGGAGGAATTCCACAAACCCGCTGATGCAAGCCTGTGTGACAGGGAGGTCGCATGGAGAAAGGCAGGGAATTTGAGGAGCGCGCGGCGCGCTTCCTGCGCAGCGTCGGTCTTGAGATCCTCGAGCGCAACTACCGCTGCAAGGCCGGAGAGATAGACCTGGTGTGCCGTGACGGTGCGTCGCTGGTGTTTGTCGAAGTGCGCTTTCGCAGCCAGGGTGGCTTTGCTTCCGCGGCGGCATCGGTCACCGCCGCCAAACAGCGGCGCCTGATCGCAG
>JASJBK010000245.1 GCA_030066555.1 Halieaceae bacterium | reverse complement strand
CACCGAGCTTCTAAAGGGCGACACGCGCATTGAGTCCATTACCGCCATCACCGGCTACTCGATACTCAGCGGTGCGCTGCAGAGTAACGCCGGCACCATGTTCGTGGTGCTGAAGCACTGGGACGATCGCCCGGGTTTTGAGAACCAGGTGTTCAGCATCACCCAGCGCGTCAACGGGGCCGCCTTCCAGACTATTCCCGAGGCGCAGATATTCGCGATAGCGCCGCCCGCTGTGCCCGGCATGGGGTCGGTCGGTGGCCTCGAGTTTGTGCTGCAGGATACGGTGGGGCGTTCCGCCGCCGAGCTCAACGAGATGGTCAATATCATGGTGGTGAACGGTAATCAGCAGCGTCGGCTGCGCGGAGTGTTCAGTACCTATCGCGCCAACGTGCCCCAGTACTTCATCGATATCGACCGGGTGAAGGCCAAGAATCTTGGGGTAGGACTGGATGAAGTATTCAGCACGCTGCAGGCCCAGATGGGGTCGCTGTACATAAACGACTTCAATCTGTTTGGCCAGACCTACAAGGTCATCATGCAGGCGGACTCCCAGTACCGCTCTGACCTCGACGATATCGAGCTGTATTACGTGCGTTCCAAACGCGGTGAAATGGTGCCATTCAGTACCCTGGCGACCACGAAGCCAATCCTCGGCCCGGACGTGGCGGAGCGCTACAACCTGTTCCGCTCGGCCACTATTCGAGCCAATCCGGCACTAGGTGTCAGCTCAGGGGATGCGATTGCGAGCTTCGAGGCCCTGGCCGCGGACACCCTGGCGCCTGGGTACCGCTACGAGTGGACCAGCTCCGCCTACCAGGAAAAGCAGTCCTCCGGCCAGGCACCCATCGCCTTTGCCCTGGCACTGGTCTTCATCTACCTGTTCCTCGTAGCCCAGTATGAGAGCTTCTCGATTCCCTTCGCCATCATCCTGGTTGTGCCGATGGCAATGGGCGGTGCCATTGCCAGCCTGCTGTTGACCGGGACCGCACTTAACCTCTATGCCCAGATTGGACTGGTGCTATTGATCGGTATGGCGGCGAAAAATGCGATCCTCATCGTAGAATTTGCCCGCCGTCAGCGTGAACAGGAGGGCATGGAGATCGCAGCGGCCGCGCGACAGGCGGCTACGCTTCGCTTCCGTGCTGTGTGCATGACTGCGGTGTCGTTCCTGCTCGGCATTTTGCCGCTGGTGCTTGCTACCGGGGCCGGCATGTACGGACAGCGCTCCCTCGGCTACACGGTATTCGGCGGCATGCTGGCGGCACTGCTGGTGGGCACGCTTTTCATCCCGGCCTTCTACAGCATCGTCCAGGGTATTCGCGAGCGCCTCAAAGGCGGGCGCGCAACTTCACCGGGTGAGCTAAGCTAAAGCCACTTCACATCGGTCCAGGATCAACGGAGCTTTGCCCATGAACAAGCTGTTACGGGGCCTGCTTGCAGGCGTTTTCCTCGCAGTATCTACGGTGTCATCTGCCAGCGAGCCACTCGCCGATCACCAGGATGTGCAGGCGGGGATCTTCCTTGCCAATGCCTGGCTGGAGAACCGACTCAACTACGACCGGGTGCCCGGCGCCTCGATCGCGGTGGTAGCCGATCAGGAAACCGTGTGGACGGAAGGCTTCGGCTATGCCCGGCTGCGCGGCAAGGTGCCGGCCACGCCGGACACCCGCTACAGCATCTGTTCGGTATCGAAGCTGTTCACCAGTGTTGGCGTCATGCAACTGCGCGACGCCGGCAAGCTCGACCTGGATGCGCCGCTGGACCAGGTGCTGCCCTGGTACGACCTTCCGCCCCACGCCGACGCCGAAGAGCCGGTAACGCTGCGCAATATCCTCTCACACGTGGCGGGCCTGCCGCGGGAGGCCGTGACGCCGTACTGGGTAGATGAGGATTTCCCCGCGCGCGGCACCATCCAGGACGGGGTGGGCGAGCAGGAGGCCCTGTACCGTCCCTACGAACGTTTCCAGTATTCCAACCTGGGAATGAGCCTGGCCGGTGAGGCCATCGCCGCAGCGTCAGGCGAGGACTATCACGACTACGTACGCGAGAACATTCTCACGCCGCTGGGTATGAGCGAGACCACCAGTGAGCTACCGGTGGCGGACTACGGCAAGAGCTTCGCCGCCGGTTACCGCCTGCCCGGCGACAACGGCAAGCGGCCTGAGGTGGGCAAGTACCAGCTCAACGGTATCGCGCCGGCGGCGGGCTTCGCCTCCAGCGCGAACGACCTGGCGCGCTTTGCCAAGTGGCAGTTCCGACTGCGCGAGAACGGTGGCGAAGAAGTCATCAAGGCCACCACGTTGCGTGAGATGCAGCGCCTGCAGTGGGCAGAGCCCGACATGGACGGTGCTAACTGGGGCCTGGGCTTTGCGCTCAGCAAGGTGGGCAAGGATATCTGGGTTGGTCACGGCGGCTACTGCCCGGGCTATCGCACCAGCTTCCTGGTGCGGCCGCAGGATAAAGTGGCGGTGGCGATGATGGTCAACGTTAACGACGTGGCACCGTCCAACATGGTGCGGCAGGTCATTGCGCTGATGGGGCCGGGCATCGAGAAGGCGGCCAAGGCCAACGGCGAGTCCGCTGATGACGCTGCCGAAGATGAAGGCGAGGAAGTGGACCTTGGTGCCTACCAGGGCGTGTACGGACGCGAGCAGATGCCGATCAATTACGCACTAGCGGCAACCTCAAAGGGCCTGACCGGTATATCCCTTTACAGCGACAAGCCCGCTGACTTCAAGCTCAACCTGCGCCACGAGGAAGGCCATGTGTTCCGGGTCTACTCCAAGAAAGATGAACCGCTGCACACCGTGCGATTCGAGGTAGACGAAGAGGGTCGCGCCACGCGTATGTGGATGCATGGGCAGTATTCTGACCGACTCAAATAGTCATCCCCGCGAATGACTCCGCCATTCCCGGCGAACTTATCCGTCCTGCCCGGCGAACTTCTCCGTCATTCCCGCGAAGGCGGGAATCCAGCTACATCCAACTCTAATGCCGCTGGATCCCCGCCTACGCGGGGATGACGGCAGGGCACGGCGGTGACGGTAAAGCGCGGGTATGAGTAGCTTCTAGTTCAGGAGTTCCTTGAGGCCGGCCAGGGTCTCGTTGGCGCGGGCCTGGGCGACTTCCCGATCCTCGGCCTCGCCGCCCTGGAACACCAGGTCGCCGGTGGGCAACTCCTCGATAAAGCGGCTCGGCTCGCAGTCCACGGTCTCGCCGAACTGGCGCCGTTTCGCCGCGTAGCTCATGGTCAGCGTCTGGCGCGCCCGGGTGATACCGACGTAGGCGAGCCGGCGCTCCTCGGCGATATTGCCATCATCGATGCTGTTGCGGTGGGGCAACAGGTTTTCCTCAACGCCGATCATGTAGACGTGGGGGAACTCCAGGCCTTTGGCGGCGTGCAGGGTCATCAGCTGCACACTGTCTCCGGTCTGCTTTTCTTCTTCCTGTTGTTCCATCAGGTCACGCAGCACCAGCCGGGCGATGGCCTCGTCCAGGTCAACCTGGTCCTGTTGCATGACGCGATGCAGACTGTCGACGAGGAAGTCCACGTTGCCCATGCGGCGCTCGGCCACTTCTTCACTGGAACTCAGGTTGTCGAGCCAGTCCCGGTACTCGATGTCGCGCAGCATTTGCCGCACCCCGGCGATGGCGTCGCCGCTGAAACAGCGCTGGCGGGTGGCATCCAGCCAGCTGACAAACTGCCGCAGTCGCTCACGGCCCGCCTCGGGAATATCGCCACCGACGCCGGCAGCGGCCCGCGCCAGGCTCAGGGACGCGGTATTGGCGTAGTTACCCAGCGCCTCCAGGGTGCCCGGCCCCAGCTTGCGGCGCGGTACGTTGGCGATGCGCAGGAAGGCATTGTCATCGTCGGCGTTAATCAGCAGCCGCAGGTAGGCCATGATGTCCTTCACCTCGTTGCGGGCAAAGAAGGACTGGCCACCGCTCATCTGGTAGGGCACCTGCTGTTGCTGCAGGGCAAGTTCCAGCAGCCGCGACTGGTGATTGCCGCGGTAGAGCACCGCGTAGTCACCGAGCCGGGTGCGCTTGCGCAGCTGGTGGTCGAGTATCTCGGTCACCACCTGGTCGGCTTCTGCCTGCTCGTCGGCGCAGCGCATCACGCGGATCTGCTCGCCGGGGCCGAACTCACTCCACAGGGATTTCTCGAACACGTGATCGTTGTTGGCGATCAGCTGGTTGGCAGCGCCCAGGATACGGCCACTGGAGCGATAGTTCTGTTCCAGCTTGACCACTCGCAGCCCCGGGAAATCCTCCTGCAGCTGGGCCAGGTTCTCCGGGCGCGCGCCGCGCCAGGCGTAGATCGACTGGTCGTCATCGCCGACCACAGTCATTCGCCCGGTAACGCCCACCAGCTGCCGCACCAGGGTGTACTGGGCGCTATTGGTATCCTGGTACTCGTCTACCAACAGGTAGCGCAGCCGGTTCTGCCACTTCTCGAGAATTGCGGGGTCGCGCTCGAACAATTGCACCGGCAGCAGTATGAGATCATCGAAATCCAGCGCATTGTAGGCCCGCAGTGCGCGGTTATAGCGCAGGTAGGCCTGGGCACAGAGCATGTCGGCAGGGCCCCCGGCAACCGCAAGCGCCTGTTCCGGGCTGACGCTGTCGTTCTTCCACTGGGAGATGCGGTTCTGGATGGTGGCGGCCTGGTCGCCCTCGGCGCCATGCTCCTGCAGCAGGATGTCCTTGATCAGGGTCTGGCTGTCCTGGGAATCGAAGATCGAGAAACCGCCCTTCAGGCCGAAGGCACGCCGCTCTTCGCGAATCACCCTGAGCCCGAGCTGGTGGAAGGTGCTGACCACCAGGCCTTCGCCAGCGGACTCCGACACCAGCTTGCCGACCCGTTCGCGCATTTCCCGCGCCGCCTTGTTGGTGAAGGTAACCGCGGCGATATTGCGCGCCGGTATGCTGCACTCACCAATCAGGTAGGCGATTTTCTGCGTAATTACACTGGTCTTGCCGCTGCCGGCGCCGGCCAGCACCAGCAGGGGGCCGTCGATATAGGCGACCGCCGCGGCCTGCCTGGGGTTGAGTTGCGTTTTCTGGGACACCGTCTGGATACCGCGGAAGGGTGGCTCATTGTAGCAGCGGCCGGCCGCTCGATACTATTTCTGCACGAATTTCGTGCACTGGAGACACCATGAAAATCACCCTGTCCGAGCTCAAGCGGCGCCAGCCCATCGACAAACTGGCCATCCGCTCCGCGGAACTCAGCCTCTACCTGGCGGAAGCGGACGTGGGAGGTGAGCGCTACCTGGTCTGCGAACCGGACGGCAGGCCGCTGCGCACAGTGAACCTGGTGGCGATGCGCGAGAAGTTCTCGGGCCTCGAGGTGAACGAGATGGTGCTGGTGCACGAGAGCGCCTACGACGAAATGGTGGGCCAGCCCGGCCCCGCCGGCAGCAACCGCATGGAAGTCCCGCTGGAGACCTTTCCCTCCTGGCTCAACTAGTTTTAGCTGGATTGCTGGCGCGCGTGCGGCACCCGGGACCCTACCCGGACACGCCGTGAATACGTCCATGTAGGCTCGACTGCGGCCGTCCTGGCCGCAGACGGTCCAGGAACGGTCCCGGGCACCACACACGCTCTACCGGAAAAATTCTCACTCTTGACCTTGGTTGCATGTGGGCCGGGATTCAGCAGTGGAGCAGGGTGCGGGCCGGGTCTACACCTCAACGGACCGTCAACGGCCAGGGTGCGATCTCAACTGGTCCTTGCAACAGTAGCTTGCAATACATCGGCGGGCGTTGCCCACCCCAGGGTTTTGCGAGGACGCCGATTCAGCCGATCAGCAATCTCA
>JASJBK010000244.1 GCA_030066555.1 Halieaceae bacterium | reverse complement strand
GTGTCGCGATGCCGCCGGCGGCATGGGCGCCACCCTCGCAGAAGGCGTTCGCGCCTGCCACGACTGGGATGGCCTGCTGGTGGTGCTCGGCGACATGGCCTGGGTGCGGCCGGCGACCCTGGCCGCACTCTGGGAAGCACTAACCCCGGACAACATCGTACAGCCCGTCTTTGAGGGGATGCCCGGCAACCCGGTGGGGTTCGGCAGCGCGTTTTTTTCGGAACTGGGTGCGCTCGAGGGTGATCGCGGCGGGAGAGCGCTGCTCGAGCGGCATCGGGACCGGCTGTTGACGCTGCCGGTAGACGACCCCGGGGTAGTCCGGGACCTCGACCAACCGCCCGAATCGGCGTAGATCACAAGTTTACATGTCTTTACAGTGCCGGGTTTTATATTGCACACCCCAACCCTATAATCCCCGCAATATCACTTCACGCGTGACTTACAGTGAACACCGAGCGGCTGGCTGACGCCGGCACCAAACTGGACGAAATCTGGCAGCAGGTTTTCGCCCACCTGCAAACCCTTTCCGATCCCGTGCGCCAGCGCCGCCTCAAGCAGGGCCTGGTTGCGGTGGCTTCCGTGTGGATGGTTTTTGCGCTGGTAAGCCTGGTGTGGAGCCTGGTGCCGGCGCCCGACGCACCGGCGACCCCCGGCAATATCATCAACCCGCTGGTGGAAGCCGCCGCCCCCAGCGGTCGCAAGCCGGTGAATATCGACGAGATGGCTGGCTGGTCGCTGTTTGGCACCGCCGCCTCCACACCTGCCGCGGACCTGCCGCAGCCCGAAGCGGTCACCGTTGAGCAAGACGGACTGGAAGGCATCGAGAACAACGCCCAGGAAACCCGGCTGGCTCTCAAGCTGCAGGGTATTGTCGCCTCCTCCGACCCAGACCTGGCGCGGGCTATCATCGAGGCCAAGCGCGAGCAGGCCCAGTACGCGATCGGTGACGAGTTGCCCATCAACAACCGTGTCAAGCTGGCGAAAATACTCTCTGACCGCGTGGTAATCGACAACGCGGGGAAGTACGAGCTATTGCTGCTGTTTGACGAGAACGATTTCAAGCTTACGCCCAGCGGCAGCGAGTCGGCCCAGACTGCCGCTGCGAAGAAACCCGCGATGAACAGTGCGCGCCGTCTGGATCGTCGTGGCAACCAGGATGTCACCGAGATGGCGGAGAACTACCGGCGCCGCCTCTACAACAACCCGCAGTCCCTGGCCCAGGTGGTCAATATTGCCGCGGTGCGTGAAGAGGGGCAGCTCAAAGGCTACCGGGTGAGTGCCGGCCGTGACAGCGAGCAGTTTGCCGCCATGGGCTTCCAGGCCAACGACATCGTCACCGGTGTCAATGGCATCCAGCTCAGCGACCCCGGCAAGGCCATGGAGCTGTACCGGGTGATGCGCACCGCCAGCGAAGCGAGCTTCGACGTGCTGCGTGACGGCCAGCAAGTCACCGTTGTCGTGGGGCTGGGTGAGGCCCAGGCTGGCCAGCCTTCAGTCAACCCGGGAAACAGCCGTGCGCCAACCCGGTGAGCAGCCATGAGCCAGCCAGGTGGACAGCCATGAGCCAGCCAGGTGGACAGCCATGAGCCAGCCAGGTGGACAGCCGTGAGCCAGCGCGGTAAACAGCCGTTAGCCGGAGGACTTCCGGTAACAGAGCTGTCACAATCCGGAAATAGTATGGGGCAGCTTTTTGACCAGTGATTCATTCATGGGAACTCTAACCCGGCGCTCCCTGCGCACGGCCCTGCTGTGCCTGCTGTTTACTGCCTTGCCCGCTGCGGCCCAGGACTGGACCGTGAACCTCAAGGAAACCGACATCCAGGAGCTGATCAAGTTCGTGGCCGAGGCAACGGACACCACCATCGTGGTGGATCCCAAGGTAAAGGGCACCGTAAAGGTGGTGTCGGCAAAGCCGGTCTCCAGCAGCGAGCTCTACGACCTGTTCCTGTCCATTCTCGACGTGCACGGCTACACGGCCGTGCGCAGTGGCAACGTGGTGCGGGTTATCCAGTCCAAGGATGCGCGTTCGGCGCCGGTGCGGGTCGAGACTGAAGAGGTACGGCAGAGCGATGAGTACGTCACCCACGTCATCCGCCTCGAGAACATCTCCGCCGCCAAGCTGATCCCGGTGTTGCGGCCGCTGGTGCCCCAGCAGGCCCATATGGCCGCCTACGCGCCCTCGAATGCCATCATCATCAGCGACACCTCGTCGAACATCGAGCGGATCCGCGCCATTATCGAGGGCATGGACCAGAGCGCCGTGCAGCAGACCGAAATCATTAATCTCGACTACGCGGTAGCCGAGGACGTGGTGCGCATGCTGCTGGAACTGGCCAAGACCGAGGCCAAGCAGGCCGGCGGCGCCGATCCGGAAATCCTGCTGGTGGCAGACAAGCGCACCAACAGTGTGCTGGTCAGTGGCGATGAGCTGGAGCGAGCCCGCATGCGCAAGCTGATCAGCTACCTCGATACCCCGCTGGAGCAGAGTGGCAACGTCAAGGTGATCTACCTCGAGTACGCCAATGCCACCGAGATCGCCGAGGTGCTGACCCGGGTCATGCAGAACATCAGCAAACTCGATCCAGAAGAAGGCCAGAACCGCCGCCGCAGCGACTCCAGTGCCACTATCGAGGCCGACGAGGGCACCAACGCGCTGATTATTACCGCCGATGCCGATGAGATGCAGTCCATCGAGGCGGTTATCCAGCGCCTGGATATCCGTCGTGCCCAGGTACTGGTTGAAGCGATCATCGCCGAGCTCGAGCTGATTGACGGCCAGGACCTGGGCGTCCAGTGGCTGTTCCGCGATTCCACCGGCGCCTTCGGTAGCAACATTATCAGCGGCAACAACCGCGCCCAGGGCATCGCCGACGGCATCCTGCCACCGCCGACTGACGGTCAACAGCCGGATAGCGGCAGCGACGACCCGGAATTCAGCCGCGAGGGCCTGCTCAGTGCCCTGGCCAGTACGCCCGGCCTGTCGCTGGGCTGGGGGGAGCTGGATGAGGACCTGGATATCGCCATTATCCTCAGCGCCCTCAGCACCCAGACCAATGCCAATATCCTGTCGACGCCGAGCCTGCTGACCCTGGACAACCAGGAGGCCTTTATTACCGTCGGCCAGGAAGTGCCTTTCGTGACCGGCTCCTTTACCAATACCGGCGCCCAGAACCAGCCCAATAACCCGTTCCAGACCATTGAGCGCCAGAACGTGGGTATTACCCTGACGGTGACACCTCACGTCAACGAAGGCGACCTGGTGCAGCTCGATATCTCCCAGGAGGTGTCCAGCCTGACCGGTGCCGGCGTGTCGGCCTCACTGCTGGCGTCGGACATCATCACCAACGAGCGCAGAATTGAATCCAAGGTGCTGGCTGGCGATGGCCGTACCGTCGTGCTGGGCGGCCTGATCGAGGAAGACATGCAGGATATCCAGCAGAAAGTGCCGTTCCTGGGCGATATCCCCTGGCTCGGTCGCCTGTTCCGCCAGGATGCGGAAACCCTGACCACGTCGAACCTGCTGGTGTTTATCAAGCCGACCATTATCCGTGATGACGCGGCGCTCGACGGCGCCACCGCCCAGAAATACAAGTACATTCGCGCCCAGCAGCAAATGCGCATCGACGCCGGCATGGAGTTCATGAAAGAGAACGACGTGCCGATCCTGCCCGAGTGGGAGGAGCAGATTAAGCAGCTCCAGGAGATCAAGGAGTCGAGCTCGGAGGCTGCCGGTACGGACAACGAGCCAGGCTGATGGAAGAAAGCGCCCGTTCCCTGCCGTTCACCTTCGCCAAGCAGCACGGCATCCTGCTGCAGGACGGCGATGTACCTACCATTTTGCACCAGGGTCCGCTGACTGTGCCGCTGCTGGCCGAGCTGCGTCGCTACCTCGGCGGCCCCTTCGCACTGGAAAAGCTGGCCGACGAGCAGTTCCAGCGGCGCCTGACCCAGGCCTACCAGCGCGACAACACCGAGGCCTCCCAGGTGGCGGAGGACCTGTCCACCGATGTCGACCTGACCCGGCTGGCGGACGAGATTCCCGAAATCGGCGACCTGATGGACGCTGAGGACGACGCGCCCATCATTCGCCTGATCAACGCCATCCTTTCCCAGGCGGTGCGCGAGCAGGCCTCGGATATCCATATCGAGACCTTCGAAGACCGGCTCTCCGTGCGCTTCCGCATCGACGGCGTACTGGCCGAGGTGCTGTCGCCCAAGCGCATGCTGGCGCCGCTGCTGGTGTCGCGCCTCAAGGTCATGGCCAAACTCGATATCGCCGAGAAGCGCGTGCCCCAGGACGGCCGCATCTCGGTGCGCCTGGCGGGCCACGCGGTGGACATCCGCATGTCTACCATTCCCTCGGCCCACGGCGAGCGGGTGGTACTGCGTCTGCTGGACAAGCAGGCCGGCCAGCTGCAGCTCGACCAGCTCAACATGAACGAGCAGGTACGCAGCGCCTACGAGCGCGGCCTGCACAGCGCCCACGGCATCATCCTGGTGACCGGGCCCACCGGCTCCGGTAAGACCACCACCCTCTACGCGGGCCTCACCCACATCAATGAGTCGACCCGCAACATCCTCACCATCGAGGACCCGATCGAATACATGCTGCCCGGGGTGGGGCAGACCCAGGTCAACGCCAAGGTCGATATGACCTTTGCCCGTGGCCTGCGCGCCATCCTGCGCCAGGACCCGGACGTGGTCATGGTCGGCGAGATTCGCGACCTGGAAACCGCGGAGATCGCGGTACAGGCCTCGCTCACCGGTCACCTGGTGCTCTCGACCCTGCACACCAACACCGCCATCGGCGCGGTCACTCGCCTGCAGGACATGGGTATCGAACCGTTCCTGCTGTCTTCCTCGCTGATCGGAGTGATGGCCCAGCGCCTGGTGCGACTGCTGTGCCCCGACTGCCGCGAGGAGCACCAGGTCACTGACACCGAAGCCGAGTGGCTGGGCCTGCCGGCGGGCAGCACCGAGACCATTTATCGGCCCAAGGGCTGTGAGCGCTGCAACTACAGCGGCTACCGCGGTCGTACCGGCATTTACGAGCTGATCGAGATCGATGACGCCATGCGCGGCCTGATCCACGACAATGCCAGCGAGATGGAGATGGTCAAGCTGGCGCGCGAACGGGCTCCGGGCATTCTCGGTGACGGCCAGCGCCGCATCCTGTCGGGTGAGACCAGCATGGAAGAGGTGATGCGAGTCACCACCGCCGGGTAAACCATGACCGCCTACCGCTACCGCGCCCTCGACGCCGACGGCAAGCTGCAGAAGGGAATCCTGGAAGGGGACTCCGAACGGCAGATCCGTTCCTCCCTGCGCGCCCAGCACCTGAAACCGGTCGAGGTCTCCGAGGCCAACCGGCGCGCTGCCGCCCCTTCGGCCGGCCTGGGCAAGGTGTTCGCCCCGCGGGTGAAACCGGCTGAACTGGCACTGGTGACGCGCCAGCTCGCCACCCTGGTGCGGTCCAACCTGCCCATCGATGAATGCCTGACCGCAGTGGCGGAGCAGACCAGCAAGCAGCGTCTCAAGGGCCTGTTGCTGCAGGTGCGCTCGCGGGTGGCCGAGGGTCATACCCTGGCCTATGCCATGGGAGAGTTCCCCAACGTCTTCAATGAGATGTACCGGGCCATGGTCAAGGCCGGCGAGACCGCCGGCTTCCTGGGCCCGGTGCTGGAACAGCTTGCGGACTACAGCGAACAGCGCCAGTACACCCAGCAGAAGTTGCAGCAGGCGATGATCTATCCGTTTATTTTGCTCGGCGTGGCCGTGGCGGTGGTGACCGCCCTGATGGTGTTCGTGGTGCCTGAGCTGGTAGGCATTT
>JASJBK010000243.1 GCA_030066555.1 Halieaceae bacterium | reverse complement strand
GGCGACTTCGACGCCGTGGTGCGCATGCTCAAGCTGGCGCGCTGGCTGCCCGCGGGTCGCGATATGGACGACTGGCTGGCTTCCATGCGCAGCTACCTGCACCACGAGATCGACTATGCCCGCGAGGCGCGCTTTGCCGAGGCCATGGGCCGGCACGTGGCGGCACTCGGCGAGGCCGGTGCGGTCTTCAAGGTGCCGCAGGTGCACCGGGAATTGTGCAGCGACCGGGTACTGGCCCTGGAATTCATCGACGGGCTGTCGGTCAACGACCCGGCTGTGTCGAGACTGTCGCTGGCGCGGCGCAACCAGCTCGCGCAGGCCATGCTGGAGCTGTTCTTTATTGAACTCTATGACTGGGGCCTGCTGCAGACTGACCCCAACTTCGGCAACTACCTGGTGCAGCCCTCGCCGGACGGCGATCGCATTGCGCTGCTGGATTTTGGCTCCATGCTCGAGTGCGACGAGGATTTCCTCTACCACCTGCGCCGGGTGATCGCCGCCGGCCTCGAAGAAGACGAAGAGGTGCTGGTCGACGGCCTGATCGGGCTGGGCTGCCTGCAGCCGGATGCGAAGGCCGAAGGGCGCAAGCTGTTCGCTGATTTCTGCCTGCACCTGCTGGAGCCCCTGCGCGAACCCGGGCATTTGCCGAAGAATCTGCTCAACCGCAAAGGCGAGTACCGTTGGGCTGAGTCGAGGCTGATGCAGCGGGCCGGCAAGATGGCCGCGGCCACCACCACCTCGCGACACTTCACCACGCCGTCACGGGATTTCGCGTTGATCGCACGCAAGCTCACCGGCGTATTTACCTTTATTGCCGTGCTCGATGCCGAATTCAATGGCCACGAGCTGGTCATGTCACACGTCAATCGTTGGCGGGAGGGAGAAGCCCGTGGCTAAGTCCCAACAACAGAAATCACAGCAGGCAGCAGTACCCAGCACCCGGATCGGCCGCTTTGCACGGGTCGCGAAACTGGCCGGCGGTGTCGCCACCGGCATGATCGCCGAGGGTGGCCGGCGCCTGCGCTCCGGCGAACGCCCCCGTGCCCGTGACATGTTGCTGACGCCCCGCAATGCCCAGCGGGTGGCTGACGAGCTGGCGCGTATGCGCGGCGCGGCCATGAAGCTGGGCCAGATGCTGTCGATGGACGGCGGCGAATTCCTGCCCCGCCAGCTCGCCGACATCCTCGCTCGGCTGCGGGACGAGGCTGACTACATGCCCTTCGAGCAGCTCGACCGCACCATGACCGCCGCCTTCGGTGAAGACTGGGAAGAGCAGTTCTACGGCTTCGACTACCAGCCGATTGCCGCCGCTTCCATCGGCCAGGTGCACCGCACCCATGCGCCGGACGGCCGCGACATCGTGCTCAAGGTGCAGTACCCGGGCGTGGCGAAGAGCATCGACAGCGATATCGACAATATCGCCGCGCTGCTCAAGCTGTCGGGCCTGGTGCCCGACCAGATCGACATGAAGCCACTGCTGAAGGATGCCAAGGCGCAGCTTCGCGACGAGGCCAACTACCTGCTGGAGGCCGAACACCTCGCCGAATTCGGCGCCCTGCTGGCCGACGACGAGCGCTTCGTGGTGCCGGAACTGTTGCCGGAGCTCACCACCGAGCACGTGTTGGCCATGACCTACATCGACAGCGAGCCGGTGGACGTGATCAGCGAGCTGGGCCAGCAGCAGCGCGACGCCCTGGTCA
Source organism: Halieaceae bacterium (assembly GCA_030066555.1). Classification (GTDB taxonomy): domain Bacteria; phylum Pseudomonadota; class Gammaproteobacteria; order Pseudomonadales; family Halieaceae; genus JANQIO01. The sequence continues at coordinate 4,063 of JASJBK010000243.1, read as the reverse complement.
CCGCCATGATGGACCTGATGCTGATGGAGTTCTTCCACCTGCGCATGGTCCAGACCGATCCCAACTTTGCCAACTACCGCTACCAGTCATCCACCGAGCGCATGGTGCTGCTGGACTTCGGCGCCACCCGTCGCTTCAAGGCGAAATTCGTCAACGAGTACCGGCGCATGATCAAGGCCGCCCAGAAGGGCGATGAAGACCGGCTGTTGAACGCGGCGGAAAAGCTGGGTTACGTGGTCGAAGACGGCAGCGATGCCTACCGCCAGTTCGTGCTGGATATCTTCGCCATCGCCCTGGAGCCGCTCACTACCGACGGACCCTATGATTTTGGCAGTTCGGACATTTCTTCACGTCTCTCAGAGATCGGCGCCAGCGCCCAGGACTTCCGCGAGTTCTGGCACGCGCCGCCCTCAGATGCGGTGTTCTTCCACCGCAAGGTGGGAGGCATGTTCCTGCTGGCACAGCGCATGGGCGCGCGGGTCGACCTGAAATCGCTGGCGGCCCGCTGGGTGTAGCGGACCACGCCAGCGGTCAGGGATTTATCAGATAGTGCTCTTCGAGGGATTGAAGAAGTCGAAGTCTTCCGTGTTGTTGAACAGGAAGTTGGCATCTACCGCACTGTTCTCTATTCCCAGGTAGCGGCGCAGGGCTTTGTGCACATGCTTGGGATAGATAATCGTGCCATTGTTGTCATCCCGCTGCAGCGTTGACGGGTTGATCTTGTAGGCATTGTGGCCACCGTCGGTGAGTCCCGCGACTCGGTTGCCCCAGGCGGCCCCTTGCTCCATGACGATGTAGCTGCCGATCGGCCAGTGGTCCTTGCCGTTGTCGGCGTTATAGTGCGGGGTTCGACTGAAATCGGAGCCAATCACCAGTGTCAGCCGGTCGGCAACACCACGCTCATTGGCATAAGTCCAGATGTAGTCGATGGTGCGCTCCAGGGCGGAAAACAGCGCAATATGCTGGGCATCGTGGTTGGTGTGGGTGTCATGGCCGAACAGAATCGTATCCGCTGCCGATGCCATGCCGGATTCGAAGGCCAGTATTGCCAGCTGGATCTGTCGCAGCACATCGGTGCTGCCAATGTCCGGGTGAATTTCTATGTCCTGCTGAAAGTCTTCGGGGCTCGGCGGCAGCACGTTTAGAAAACTGGACAGGTTGTTGGCGGTGCTCTTGGCCGCCAGGTAGGCATTTATATTGTCCTGCTGCCGAGGAGTTATAGTGCCGCTGTTTACGCGGCGCTGCATCGATGCGCGCTGGGCGGCCGCGATGCGCTCCATGTCACTCTGCATGCGCACCGGCCGGTTGTCCCAGGGAATCCTGTTGGGCTCCAGCAGGTCGTATAGCGCATAGACATCGTCCAGGCGGTTGTAGCGGATCATACGTGCGCCGTCCGCGAAGCCGCCGAAGTTGATATACGCGAGTGGCAGGTCTGGCGAGTAGTGTGCCGCATGCATGGCGGTGATGGTCGGATAGCCCACGGCATTACGGCCACTCCAGTTGTGCAGCACTCCTGTGGTGTGGGAGTTGGTCTGGGCGTCAACGCCATTGATAACCAGCATGTCCTGGTGATACTTCTCGAACAGCGCCTGGTTGTTGGCAAAGGGCGCATAGGGGATGTTGCCGGCGGACTGGACATCATTGCTGCGTGCCCAGTGGTTGATTTCCAGCTCGCCGGGTACGTTGGTCTTGGGGTCGCAGAGGCTGGTGACATCCCAGCCGCCCTCGGCCTGCAGTACCAGCAGGAAACGACCGGTGTAGTCTTCCGGTGCCGCATACAGTTTGCTGAGGGGTGATGCCAGCGCCGCACTGCCCGTGGCCAGGGCCAGCGAGCGGATGAATTCACGTCTTTTCATGATCGCGATCTCCTTTCGCTCATTCGTGCAGGTAGCTGTAGTGGGTCATCAGGTAAATTATCACCGACACCCAGGTGGCCTTCATCTGGGTCGGGTCGCGGCCGGCGGCGTCGGTCACCTCTTGAGGTAGCTCCCAGAAGTTGCCCTGGTACCAGCACTCTTCATCGGGCCAGTTGTTCAACCATGTGAGGCCGGGGAATCTCTCCTGTCGGTCCTGCCAGGTTTCGACCAGTAGCCGGTAGGTGGCCTCGATTTCGGGGTCATTCACCTCGAGCTCCTCGCCCAGCATCAGGGCGTGCAGATCGCGTATGGTTTCCCTCAATCTCGTGGAGCCAGCATTGTTTCCGTACAAGTTGCTGTCATTGACGCTGATAGTCGCCTGCACGGGCACGTTGTCAGGCACTCGCGGGCCGTACGCGGTGATCACCACCCTATAGTTGCCCGCCTCGCTGATATCGACAGGAAGGCTGATCCAGCCATCCCAGCCCCAGATGATCCAGCCCACCTCGCGCCAGTTGCCGGGAGACACCTCCTCCCAGTGTACGTCGCCCGAGTTGTGGTACTCACCTTCCCAGAAATCTACGCGTTGTTCGAACCCGTTGAGGCTTGCGAAGTCTTCGCCTTCGAATGCTGCAACCACCTGGTTGCCTCGCAGCACCCGAATGCGGTCAATCACCAGGTTGTTGCCCTGCTCGCTTTCCTCATCCCAGTAGCCATTGTCGAAGCTGACGCGCACTCGCTTGTCACCGGGTTGCATGGTGATCGATAGTGATCGCTCGCCGCGGTCCGAGTAGCTGCCTGGCACGCCGAATTGCTGACGGCCCTCCTCGCCCGGTGTTGTCGATTCAGACAGGTCGCCGAACAGTCGGCGCTCACTGGTGGGACGGATAAAGTCTCGCGCTACCGCATCGCAGCTGGTTTCCAATGCCTGGCGGGTGGCGACGTTGGACATCAGAGAGGTGAGCTGGCGCGCGCGGTCCTGAATACCGAAGGAGTCTATGCCGCCGTAGTAGACCCTGAAGCGATCATCGAGACTGGTGTAAACACCGTCCAGCGCCCAGTCATCGGGCCACTCGCCCCAGCTCGAGCCGAGGATGGCTTTGGTCTTGGCGTCAAGTTCTTCAGGGGTTAACAGGCGCCCGGTGCCCACGACTTCGAGCTCCAGTTCGCGGCCGGCGGCGGCACCGGCCTCAACGCCGGCAGTGCGGAACCATCCGCTCATCGCCATATCCACCAGCAGCGACTTGAGGTCCAGGCCACTGTCCGAGAAGCCTTCAGCCAACTCAGCGATATCTGAACTCTGTTGGTCAAAGGCGCGCAACAGTTGCTGGTAGCCGCTGTCAGAAATGGAGCCCGGTGCTTCAAGCGCCTCAGTTCCCATGACTGCCGGCCACCAGAACTTGACTGTGGCCCGGGCAAAGCGGGGGTCGGCGACGATCTGTCCGGCCAGCCATTGCAGGCTGTTGCGCTGAGCACTGGTGGGATTGCCGGGCAGGCCTGGTGCCCGCATATCCCGGAACCAGGTATCGCCTTCTCGATAGGGCGAGGGTGGCGCGTTCTCGTCGAACCACCGGGGGTACTTGTAGGTGTCAGGTAGCGAATCTCTGCCGCCCCAGGCGCTGCGATACCAGCCCTCGTTGCCATAGTTCTGGTAGGCGCCAGCCACCGGGTCCATCTGCTCGTGGCAGACAGTACACGCGGGGTTGTTCATGGTCGGGTTGTTGGTATCTGCCAGCGCATCCGGGTCTGTGGTGCGGCTCGCCGACTTCTCGATATCCACATCCAGGAAATGCAGATAAGTCCAGCGGGCGCGCGCCCGGTTGCGGTTGGTTTCCGTGGTGGGGTAGCGGTTCAGCCAGGCCTGTGTATTAAGCACGCCGGCGTGGGGGTAATCTATGTAGGGGCCATGCGAGTAAACGGTTAGGCCGATACCCTCGACGAACTCGGAGACCAGGTTGTCATCCATACTGACCTGGCCCTGGTTCCTGCCGGGTTTGAACTCGATGTCGTCCTGGCGGCCACCAAAACTCACTCCAGAGCGCAGCACCTCATTGGAGGCCCAGTTCACCATGGTGTAGTCGGCGGTGAGGATCTCTGAGTAGGGACGATCATTTTCGACCACATGGGCAATTAGCTCTACCGGCGCGCGGGCAATGCCGATGTTCCAGGACCTCACCCAGTCCCAGAAAGCGGCTTGCTCCTCGTCT
>JASJBK010000242.1 GCA_030066555.1 Halieaceae bacterium | reverse complement strand
TCGATCTTCACACAGACTCCCTGGCTTATTCGCCCTTTGTGTCCGGTCCTATTCTAGCGCAGGGTTAGGCCGCGCAGGTCGGGCCACGCAGATCTCAAAAGTCGATGAGTGCCGCGGCCTGCGCCAGTTTGCTACCATTGGCGCGTTCATTGATCGAGGACCACCATGTTTCGCCTACTGTGCACCGCGCTGATCGGCCTGCTGGCCGCCTGCGCTTCAGGACCTACCTACAACCCCACCGTGTTCCCCTACGAAATCGACGAGGAACGACTGGCGCAGAACCCCATGAAGCGCGTGGTGATCTCCCACGTGAACATCGACCGGATGTCGCGGCGCTACCTGCAGGAACACGAGGCCCGCGTCGACAAGATGATTGAGCAGTACCTTGAAGCGAACGGCATCGAGGTGATCCCGGCACGCACCTTCGAGCAGGAATGGCGCCGGGCCGTGCGCGCTTACGGCAACGTGTTTGACCCGGCCACCGGCGAGGTCAACCGCAAGTCCTTCGCCCTCGCCCTGATCGACGTGCGCGACGCGCTGGCGGAATCGGAGAATATCGACGGCATCGTGTTTACCGACCTGCTGGAGCAGGAGACCACCTACTCCGACGGCCTGCAGCACGTGGCCCGCTGGCACGGCGTAACCCGCAAGCCCACCCTGCAGGGCCCCGGTGACGGCGTAACCGCAGGCTTCAACTGGGCGCAGCCGCTGGCAGTGGCGTCCCTGTGGGTCAGCATTTATGACATGGAGCTCAAGCGGGTGTTTACCAGCATCGGCGGGCTCGATACCACCCAGGCCATCGACACGCGCTCGAGCTCCGGCCGCTATGTGCGGCGCCGCAGCATTCTCGAGAGCGACGGCTTCATCGAGGAGGGAATCGCCCTGGCCTTCCACCCCTTCGTCGAGATGAAAAACTACCCCGGACCACCGGCCACTGGCGGCTAGATCACTTCCAGGGCTCGCTCGATGCACCACATGGCTGACAGCGAGCCCAGCACATACACCGGCACGGTACGCCAGGCGGGAATCTCTGCCGCCGGCAGGCGCATGAGTGCAGCACCGATGGCCGCTACTACGGCGATAAACGCCAGCTGCCCCAGTTCGATGCCGATGTTGAAGAACAGCAGTGCCAGCGGCAGCTCGGACTGCGGCAGCCCTACCTCGGCCAGGGCCCCCGCAAAGCCCATACCGTGCAGCAGGCCAAAACCTCCCGCCAGCCACCAGGGGTAGCGCCGGAACAGACCCTTATCGTCGGGGCGCGCCAGGTCCAGCGCCAGCATGAAGATGCTGAGCGCAATCAGGAACTCCACCAGCGCCACCGGGTACTCGAAGAAGCCCAGGGTCACGAGCGACAGGGTAATACTATGCCCGACGGTGAATGCGGTTACCGTCCAGATCAGGCGCTTGCCCCACCCCACCAGCAACAGCAGGCCAAACACGAACAGCAGGTGATCGATGCCGCCCCAGATATGCTCGGCGCCCAGCCAGGTGTACTCGCGCATCACTTCCAGTGCCGTTGGCTCGGCGGGTACGGTAAAGCTCGGTTGGTCACTGTTGAGCAGTGACTGATAGTAGAGGCCGTCGCGGGTTTCTATCGACAGCAGCACCGACGCGCTGTTCTCGCCGAGCCCGGATACCGCCAGGGTCTCGCCCACCAGCGAGGCATCGCACGCCAGCCGCCAGCTGCTGATCACGCCGGTGCCTTCCAGACTGCCGGGGTTATCCGTGCCTCCCCGGCACTGGGCCGGGAAGCGTGGCACCAGCGGTACCTGGCTCACCCGCTGGGCGGGAGTTTTCCAGATCACCTGGTATTCGTTGTCCGCTACTTCAAACAGGCGCAGCAGCGAGGGTGCGAAGCGATGCGCCTCCGCCTGCAGGGCGGGCACCAGCAACAGGATGGCCAGCAGCAGGCGTCCTGTCGCAGTTCTCATAGCACTCTTCACAACACTCTTCACAGAACGACCTCGTACTGGTCGCGTACCGAGGCCAGCGCCTCGGCCAGTGCGGCGCGGCGTTTCTCGAGCTCCAGGTCCCTGAGCAGCTGCGTGCGCACCTCTTCAAGCTCGGCATCCCGCGCGGGGTCGATCGCATCGATCCACACCAGGTGGGTGCCGTAGGTGGATTCCACCGGGCCCACCCAGGTACCCACCTGCGCCCCGCTGCGTTCCAGGTTCACTACAAATGCCGTGCCGAACTGCCTGGCCAGCTGCTGGGGCGTGCTATTCGGGAAGCGATAACCCGGCAGGAACGGCGAGCTGTACTCGAGCGCCGCCTGCGGCGAGAGCTGTTCGCGCTGGAAACGAGCCAGCAGGGCCTGCGCCTCTTCGCTGCGTTCACGCGCCAGGTACACCTGCTGCACGCTATAGCGTGGTGGTCGTTTCAGTTCATCGCGGCGCGCTTCGAAAGACGCCTGGATCTCGGCCTCGGACGGCGCTGCCGGCGGCTGCTGCGCCAGCAACAGCTCTTCCATGATCTGCACCAACCGTCGCTTGATCACCTCGTCGCCGAGATGCAGCTCCATGCGTAGCGCTTCGCGGAACAGGGTCTCGTCATCACGGCCCTGGTCCATCTTCAGGAAACGCATATTGCGCACCAGTCGCTGCTGCACGATGGGGTCTACCTGGTAAATCCCCAGCTCCAGTGCTTCGCGGAACAGGATCTCGCGGTCGAGTTCACTGTTGATCATCGCAGAGAGCTGCGCCTCGTTGGGCGCCCGCCCGGTCATCGCATACCACTGCCGGCGCAGGCTTTCGAGCCGGGATTCCGGCAGCGGGCCGACGCTGGGTTTGGCCGGCGGATACAGTGTGCTCTGCAACAGGAACAGCGCGCTGCCGATCAGCAGAAAATGCAGCCAGGGACGGTTGATTCGTTTCACGGGGTTGAGCTTCCCGGGTAGTGCCAGACGGGCGAGCTTACCGCTCGCTCCTGGATAACAGGTCGATGTGATTCACTGCAGCAGTCCTCCAGTCCTTCGCCGATGGTGGAGGGATTACTGCAATCCACGCCATTGGCAATGCAGATCTGCTGGCTCCAGCGACAGCGGGGGTTCTCAACTGCCCGCGCATAATAATAGGCATGCGTGGTACTGGAAAAGTCCGGGTCTTCCCACACTGCACACAGTTGCGCGAAGCCGGCACCGCTGGTGCGGCAGCTCGCCAGGTCCACCGATGCACCGTTGTCGGGGTCGCCTGCAATCTCATACACCTGCTCGTGCGACTCACCCTTCTCGTCGATCCAGCCCTTGATGATCTGCAGGCGCTGCAGGTCCAGGCCCGGGTCGCGCATAGTTCCCGGGTCGGCGCTGGCGGCCACGGCAATGCGCACTGCGAGAGAGTCCGGCAGCACTGAGCCCATCGGTACACCCTGCTGGTAGCCCCCGGCTGCGAAGTCGGCCGCCTCGCACAAGGAGGCCTCCAGGCGCTCGCCGGCAAAAACACGCAGCGTGATGCGGGGGCCGCTGGTGGCGTAGACTTCCCGGCGCCGCAGGGCATCGAACAGGTCGTCGCGGCGATTCTGCGGTGCCCATACCGCTGCCAGGCCGCCGGGGCCGAACTCGAGGTCGTCTACCAGGCCATCGGGGCGTTCCTTGGCTGCCGGTGCACCAGCGCCGCCATGGCCGGCATAGTCGATCTCACTCACTGCCCCGGCAGCACCCAGGTGGGTGTCAGTACTGCCAATAAAGCCCATCTCGAAGGGGTTGGCACCCAGCTTGTCGTTATAGGTGAGCCCGTCTCGCAGCACCTTCCGGGCAAAGCCGTCGTCGGCGTCCGCCGGCCCACCCACGAGGGGCATGAACTTGGCGCTGAAGGTGTTGTAGGGCAACTGTTCGAAGGCGCACAGCTCGTCTTCGCTAGTGCCGGGTACAAAGGCGCATTCACTGGCACCCTTGTGCTGGTAAATCTCCACCAGGTTCTCAAAGCGCCGCCTGCGCTGTGCCTGCCCGGCGTCAAGCTCGCCAACAGTCGGTGCCGGGAACATCAGGCCATCACTGAGATTGCTGTTGTGGGGGATCACCAACGCATCGCAGCCGCTGTCGCTATCGACACAGTCCCGTTCCAGGGCGCGGAACAGGCTGTCGACGGTGCCATCGCCATCGACGAAGGTCTCCAGGTCTTCCGGCACCTCAGCGTTGCGGAAAATCACGTTGCGGTGCAAGTTGGCCAGTAGCGGGCCTCCGGCACCGGTCCACTCGTAGGCTGCGAAGCTGGTGAACTGACAGCCAACCGGGTCGTTGGCCGCCTCGGCTGCGGCGCGGATATCCTGCCAGGGTGTGCGCGCCGCCCGGCGGCAGCGCTCACCGTCGTCACCACACAGGCCGAGCCGGTCGCCCCTGGCCGCCGAGGTATTGAACAGGAAGAAGGCCAGCCGCGGTGCGTCACGGAAGGTTCGACAGTAGAGACTGCCGTAGGCAAAGCTGTCCGGGTCGCTACACAGTGCAACCTCACCCAGCAGTTCCGCGTGATCGGTAACGGCAGCGAAATCCAGCGGCCGATCAAGCTGCAGCGTGCGCTGCGCCACGCCGTCGACCCAGGGCTGGATACCGAGCGGTGCACCGCGTGCGAAGGCGTAGGCCTGGGCCGGCGTGGTGCGGGTGTCCTGGGTGCTGGCGTCGAGACTGTAGCGGGTGTGAACGTGCAGGTCGCCCCAGTACAGGTTGTTATTGGGGTTGTAGTCGTCGCATGGCGGTTCGGCACACACCAGCTCACCGGACAGCCCGACGAGAAGGAACAGCGCGTACCGGTGGAGTTTGCTCAGGGAGCCCACGCCTGGACGAAATCGTCGACCTTGCGCTCCGGCAGCGGCTTGGCGCGGCCCTCGCGGCTACCGAAATACAGAAAGCCGACGATGGATTCGTTATCAGCCAGCCCGAGTTCATGCGCCACCAGCGGGTCCTCGGCATAGCTGCCGGTGCGCCAGATTGCGGCATAACCCTGGGCCTCGGCGGCCAGCATCATGGCCTGGGCGGCGCAGCCGGCGGAGATAATCTGCTCCTGGTGTGGCACCTTGGGGTGCTCGGTGTAACGACACACCACCACCACCAGCAGCGGTGCGCGCAACGGCGCGGCCATGGCCTTGCTGCGCGCGGCGTCATCGGCACCGGGGTCATCCTGTAGCAGGGATTCGAGGAATACCTCGCCCAGTTGCTCCCTGGCATTGCCCTCAATGGTGATAAAGCGCCAGGGTTGCAGCCAGGCGTGATCGGGCGCCCGCAGGGCGGCCTGGAACATATAGTCCAGGGTGGCCCGGTCGGGGCCGGGTTCGGTGAGCTTTGGGGCAGAGTTGCGAGAGAGAAGCTGCTGGATGGTTTCATTCATGGGCGAAATTATACCGTGCGTCCCAGCAAGATGTTCATGAAACCGGCGTCGCCGGGCACGCTGTCGACATTATTACACCAGGTCGCCAGGGCCTCTGCATCGGTGGCCACCAGTCGGTGCTCGATATGGTCGACGATATGAAACGGCAGCGCCAGGCCGGCCAGGGTGTCGATCAACGCCGCACCGCTGCTGCCGGCACTGCGCAGGGACAGCGGGGTCAGCTCCAGCAACAGTCGCAGCCGCTCACCGCTGGCCGCCAGCAGCGGCAGCATGCCCCGGATCACTGCGTGCTCGGCGCCCTGGGTATCCACTTTCACGAAGTCCAGACCCTGTTCGCGACCGCCGAACCAGTCCGCTCCCTGCAGCAGGCGCACGCTCACCGCGTCGCGGCCGGGCGCGTCCGGCTGCAGCTGGTGGTCGCCGAGGTTATCTTCACTCAGGTACAGCTCGGCATGACC
>JASJBK010000241.1 GCA_030066555.1 Halieaceae bacterium | reverse complement strand
TCGAATCGCCGCACTCCGCGATCCAGGGGATACCGCCACCAGGGAATTCACGGCCACTTACGGCGATGCCTACCTGCAGCAGGTTATTCAATGGTTCGAACAAGCCGAGCGCAGCGGCAATGACTGATCACGTGGGCTTTGGTTCCTTCGGCTGGCTGCACATCGACCAGTGCTTTGATCGACAGATTCCGTCCAAAGTGGCTGAAATGCGAAACGTTAACTAGCATTGCTGTGTCTTTCAGCGGTTGTTCCGCCGCAGACATGCCAGCAATGGCAAGCTTCGGCAATCCATTCCACCCGTTAATCAGGTTCAACTATGCGCTCAATAACAAAATGCCTGCTTCCGGCCATTCTTACTCTCCTCTGTTCGGCGGCCTTTTCACAGACCCTCACCACGGAGCAGATGGAGCAGCTGCAGTTCCGTCATATCGGCCCCATTGGCAACCGTCTCATTTCGGTGACCGGCGTGCCCGGCGACCCGATGACCTACTACGTCGGCGCGGCATCGGGCGGAATCTGGAAGTCATCAGACGGCGGGTTGAACTGGAAGCCGGTATTCGACAAACAACGCGTGCATTCCATCGGCGCGCTGGCGCTGGCGCCGAGTGAACCCGAGATCGTTTATGCCGGTACCGGTGAGTCTTTTATTCGCTCCAATGTCTCTTTGGGCAACGGCATGTGGCGATCCACCGACGGCGGCGCCACCTGGTCGCACATAGGGCTTGAGAACACCGGACGCATCAGCCGCATCGTCGTGCACCCCACCAACCCTGAAGTGGTTTACGTGGCGGCACTGGGTCACGGCTACACGCCACAGAAGGAGCGCGGCATCTACAAGAGCACAGACGGCGGTGCCAGCTGGACGCAGGTGCTGCACGTGGATGAAGGTACCGGCGCATCGGACCTGGTCATGGATCCATTTAATCCGCGCATCCTGTTCGCGGGCATGTGGTCGCTGGAGATTCGTCCCTGGACGAGAACGAGCGGCGGCCCGGGCGGCGGCATCTACAAGTCGCTGGATGCGGGCGCGACCTGGACCAGGCTCGAAGACAACGGGCTACCCGAAGGCGAGGTGGGCAAAATCTCCCTGGCCATGACCGCAGCGCAGCGGGGCCGGCTATACGCCCTGATCGAGACCGGCGACGGCATCCCGTTGGACGGGGAAGACACCAATACCGGCGAGCTGTGGCGGTCAGAGGATCGCGGCGAGTCTTTCACCCTGATCAGCTCGGATCGCGACCTGACCGGCCGCGGCGCCTATTACACGCGCAGCAAAGCTTCACCGGACAACCCCAACGAAATCTATTTCTTCTCCGCCGCCTATGCGACCAGCATCGATGGCGGCAAGACCGCGACAGCCGCCAAACCCGGAAGCGCCCCCAACTGGGACCACCATGAAATGTGGATAGACCCGACCAACGGCGACCGGCAGATCGTGGTGGGCGATGGTGGACTGTCGATCAGTCACAATCGCGGCAAATCCTGGCATCGCGTGCAGTTGCCGGTGGCGCAGCTTTACCACGTGACCACCGACTCGGAGATCCCCTACAACGTGCTCACCAACCGTCAGGATGGGCCATCCATGAAAGGCCCCAGCAGAAGCCGCAGCCAGACCTTCTTCGGGTCGTTTATCGGCACCGGCCTCTGGCACGACGTCGGCGGCGGTGAGAGCGGCTTCGCCACCGCCGATCCCACCGATCCCAACATCGTCTGGTCCAGTGCCTCGGGATTCGGGGCCCTGGGCGGCGTGGTCGTCAGGTACGATGAGAAGAACGGTCAGTTCCGACAGGTGGAAGTCTGGCCGGAACTCACTGCCGGCACGCCGGCCGCGGACGTCAAGTATCGCTTCCAGTGGACCTTCCCGCTGCTGATTTCACCCCACGACAACAACACGGTGTACGTCGCCAGCCAGTACGTACACCGCACCACCAACGGCGGCCAGAGCTGGGAGATCATCAGCCCCGACCTCAGCCTGAATGACAAGAGCAAACAACAGTTCTCCGGCGGGCTCACCGGCGACAACATCGGCGTGGAGTACGCCAACGTGGTCTATGCCCTCGACGAATCGCCGCTGAGAAAGGGCCTGCTGTGGGCGGGCACCAACGATGGCCAGGTGCACGTAAGCCAGGACGGCGGTGCCAACTGGGAGAACATCACCCGGAAGCTTCCCGGAATGCCCAGCTACGGCGCTGTTCGCAATATTGAAGCCTCCCAACACGACGAAGGCACCGCTTATCTCACGGTCGATGCCCATGAGATGGGGGACTTCAAGCCCTACGTCTACAAGACGACCAACTACGGGAGGTCCTGGAAGAAAATCACGGCGGGCATAGAAGACAGCCCACTGAGCTATGCACGGATGATCAAGGAAGACCCGATCAACCCCGACCTGCTCTACCTCGGCACGGAGAACGCGCTCTACTTCTCTCTCGACCAGGGCAAGCGCTGGCAGTCGCTGATGACCAACCTGCCCTCCAGCCCCATGTACTGGATGGATATCCCGGAGCACTTCAACGACCTGGTGGTGGGCACCTACGGCCGCGGCGTCTGGATCCTGGACGATCTCACCCCCATCCAGCAGTTCAATGACGATGTCGCCTCGTCGGCGCTGCACCTGTTCGACCCAAAGGATGCCTACCGCCTGCAACCGATTTCGGCGGTTATGCAGTTCTTCAAGGAGGCCTCCTTTGGCGATGACCCGCCGGCAGGCACCTCGCTGCACTACTGGCAGTCAGAAGAGATGGACGAAAAGGTGTCTCTGGTCATCAAGAACGAAGCCGGCGAGACGGTCCGCACCATTGAGCATGAGGGCAAAGTGGGCGTGAACCGGGTGTGGTGGGATTTCAAGGAGGACCCAACCACCGAACTGGTACTGCGCACCAAGCCGCTCTACGCCGACTGGTTCCCAATGAAGGATGACCGGACCCGCGAACCACTGCTGAAGCCCATGTCACTGATGGCAAGCCCGGGCGTCTATTCCGTCACCCTGAAGTCCGGCGACTTTGAGCAGACACACAGCTTCGAACTCAAGAAGGACCCCAACTCAACAGGGAGCCTTGCGGATATCCAGGAACAAAAGGCCTTGCTCGACAAGATCCGCGCTGACTTCGAGGAGATCTCCCTTGCCGTCAACGAGGCCGAAAGGCTGCGCAGGCAGCTGCGAGACCTGATGCCCATGGTGGACGAGGACATGCGCGGTGAACTGGAGACATTGGATGAAACCGTCACAAGCCTCGAAAACCGAATGTTGCAATTGAAGCACTCCGGCAAGGGCCAGGATGTCATCCGGCTTCCGGGCATGCTGATGGAGAAGCTGGATTACCTCGCCATGACGGTGGCCATTGCCGATTTCAAACCGGCCGATCAATACGTCGAGGTCTACGACAAGCTCCACGCCGAGTGGACCGAGGTTCAGGCTAGTTGGACTGCTTTGAAAGACGGTGAGGTGGCGACCATGCGCGCAAAGCTGGCCGAGACCGGGCCGTTGATCGTCGATGCGGAATGATGGCTGTATGGCGCCTAGTAGGTATCGAAAATCCGTTGAATCTCACCCGGATCAGCTGTCCGGGTGAGAGCCAGCATAAGTAGAATCCGCGCCTTATTGTCCTGCTGGCCCCTGGAAACTATGGCGGGAAACTCGTAGTCGGGAGGCGACACAATGCGCCCCTTCGGCACCCGCGACGTGACCACCGTGGGAATGCCGCGGCCCGCCAGGCTTTGGAGCCCGGCCAGCATTCCCGGGCTCATCCGCCCTCCGGCAAAGGTACGGACTACCAGGCCGTCCATTGGCTGTTTTCCGTAATGCTGAACAACCGTCTCATTAAGGCCTGTGAAGTCACTCAAGATGTGGACATCAGGGAGCGCGTCGACCTCAGAGATATCAAATTCCGACGCCGTGGTATGCGGTTGCAATGAGCGACGATAGAAACGCACGCCATCCGGATCGACCGTGCCAAGCCGACCGCCGCTTGCGCTATCAAAGGTTTGTACTCGGCGATTATCCGTCTTCCAGACATCGCGAGCAGCGCTGATGTCTTCGTTCAGCACGACCAGTACGCCCTGCCCTACAGCTTGATCAGAGATAGCGACCCGAACTGAGTTGATGAGATTGGCAGGCCCATCAGCCGACACCTCGTTTGAGGATCGCATGGATCCGACCAGCACAACAGGACGATCTGATCGCACCGTAAGGTTGAGGAAGTAGGCGGTCTCCTCCATTGTATCTGTGCCATGGGTGATTACGATTCCAGCGAGTTGCCCATCGTTGGAAAAGATTTCGTTTACGCGTTTCGCCAGGCGGAGCCAATGATCAGGCGTCATTTTTGACGAGCCAATGACACTGAATTCCTCGACCCGAATCTCGGCAAAATCCAGTAACTGGGGAACCGCCTGGACCAATTCCGGACCGTCAATCAGCGGGGCGTTGCTGCGGCTGGCAATAGTGCCACCGGTAGTCAGAATCAAGACTGCTGGCTTTGTCGCCGCGCTTTCCTGGGCAGCCGCCAATGCGGTCGTCAGGAGAAGGATCAAGACTGATATTGTTCGCACTGCCAATCCCTGCATATTGGATTGGCCAGAGCATATCCAAGGCCAGCATCAAAGTCTGCCGGTGAGGCTCACAACCAGGAATGTGTTTGCTTCTGCGCCGGTGAAATGTAGTCTGCGTTGCACTACAAACGAACCAGGACCTTATCATGCAGGCGCTACGCATACTCGGCATCATCATGGCACTCAGTTCAGCCAGCATTGCGGATGCCAAGGACTGGCTGGGGCTGGCAGAGCGCCAGGACATCGAGCTAGCAGACTTTGAGTTTCATACGGGCGAAGTACTGCCATCGGTAACGATGAGCGTCTATACGCTTGGGACGCCGCGCCGCGATGAGAATGGCAAGGTCACCAATGCGGTCATGCTGTTGCATGGCACCGGTGGCAGCGGCCGCTCCTTACTGCGCGATATTTTCGGTGATGAACTGTTCGGTCCGGGGCAGCTGCTCGATATTGAAAAGCACTACATCATCTCCCCCGACAATCTCGGCCATGGTGACAGCTCCAAGCCCAGCGATGGCATGCTCACCGACTTTCCGCGCTACGACTATGAGGACATGGTGCTAGCGCAAAAACGGATGCTGACCGAGGGACTCAAGGTCGACCAGCTCAGCTTGATCATCGGCACCTCCATGGGCTGCATGCACAGTTTCGTCTGGGGCATCTCGCATCCGGATTTTGTCCGTCGCTTCGTACCGTTGGCTTGCAATGCCATAGAAATCGCAGGGCGCAACCGCATGATGCGGAAAATGGTGATCGACGGCTTCAAGGAAGACCCTGCCTATCAAGGTGGCAAGTATGAAAACCCAGCTGATCTACGCATGGGGCAAGTCATCCGTCTATACACGCTCTCGTTGGCCGGACCGAATCCCTACCGCATGCAGGCCGAATACCCGACGCGGGTGCAGGCTGAAGATGCATTGGATGAGCGCGTTGAGCGCGCAATGAACAATCCCGTAGATCCCACCGACACGATCTACCAGTTCGACTCGTCGCGAGACTACAACCCTGCCCCGCGCCTGGCGGAGATCCAGGTGCCGGTGCTGTGGATAAACTCGGCCGATGATTTCATCAATCCTCCCGGCCTGGGCAACCCCGAGGCCCTGGCGGCGCGGATGCCCAACGCCAGGTTTGTCCTGATTCCGGCGAGCGCAGAGACACGCGGGCACGGCACACATACGGCGGCGAGCTTCTGGAAGGACGACCTGGCAAGTTTTCTCGCACAAAACCCCTAGGCGGAA